>JBDUCG010000034.1:0-11567 GCA_040003565.1 Chloroflexota bacterium
CGGAGGCCGGGATACGCGAGCGGGTCGCCGCGCTGCAGGCCAGCCTCGACGCGATCGGCGCCGAGCGGGACCGCACGCGCGCGTCGCTCGCCGCACTGCCGGCGCAGCTCGCCTCGCTGCGCGAACAGCGACAGAAGGTCGACGACGAGGCCAAGGCGGCCGCGCGACACGCGCGCGAAGCGGCGGACACCGCGCGCACCGTCGAGGTCGAGGCCTCGGGCACGCGCATCGCGCTCGCCGAAGCGCGCGCCGCCCGCGTCGAGGCGGAACGCGCGCACCTGCTGCGTGAGAACGACGAAGTCCGGCTGGCCGACGAGGAGCGCGCGCTCCTCGCTCGCGACGAGGAGCTTGCTGCGATCACTGCGGCGCTCGCCAAGGAGCGCGGTCTGCGGGAACGCGAACGCGCACGCATCGCGGTCGAGCTCGAGAAAGCACGCGAGAAAGTCGCGGGCGCGGCCCGCGCGGTCGAAGCCGCTGCGGGGCGCGCGGCTGCATCACGCAACGAGCTCCAGCGCATCGACGGCGATCTCGCACTGCTCCGCGGCCAGACGACCGCGCTGCGCGAGGCGGCGGAGCGCGCGGAGGGTGAGCTCGCGGCGCGCGACGCCGGTGCGGTCCGCCCAAAGCTGCCATCTGGATTCGCCTGGCTGCACGAGAAGCTGACGGTCCCCGATGCGGTGACCGCCGCCCTCGGCGACGTTGCGATGATCTCCACCAAAGCTTCGGCTGATGCGCCACGGGGGTGCCGGCGTGTCGCCGCCGACGTCGCGATCTTCGTCGCTGAGGACGACGACGCTGCGCTCGCCGCCGCCGCGATGCTGCGGGCTGGCGTGGTCGTCGCGCCAAGCGGCCTCATGGTGCTGCCCGGTCTCGTGCGCTTCGCGGACCCGCGCCGCACGGCGGAACAGGCGGCGCGCGCGCAGCTTCGTGGCATGGCCTCGCGTCTGCGCGAAGAGCTCGCCGCTGGCGAGCGCGCCCTCGCGCAGCTGCTGCTGGAGCGCGCGAGCGCAGAGACGCGCAGCGGCGAGCTCGACGAGCGCCTCGACGTCGCGCAGCGCGGGCGCGGCGATGCCGAGCGCGCGGTCGACGAGCTTGCCTCCGGTGATGCGGACGTCCGTGACCTGGTGCGCGTCGCGGATGCGCGCGCGACATCGGTCGAGCGCGAGCGTCAAGAGATCCTCGAGCGGCGCGACAAGCTCGCGGCGGAGCGAGCTGAGGCGTCGCGCATCCGCGCGAAAGCTGCCAGCAGCTTCGCCGAGGCCGAGCGCGGCGAGCAGACCGCATCGGACGCGCACGGCGCCGCGACCCAGCGCGCCGAGGCTGCGCGGCTGGACGCGGCGACCAGCGAAGAGCGCCGCGGCTCTTCGGTCCGCCTCCGCGACACGCTCGACACGCAGGTCGGTGCCGCGGAGCGGCGCATCGCCGACGACGAGGAGCGCCTTCGCGCGCTCGCGTCGCAGGAGAAGGACGCCCGCACGCGTCTCGGCTCGGCGCAGGGCGATCTGGGCAAGGCCGCGGCGGACGCGCGCGAGGCGGAGCGCTCGGCGGAGCTCGCGCGGCAGCGCGCCCTCGCGGCGGAAGGCTCGCGCCGCGAATCGGAGCAGCGGCTTGCAAAGGCTCGCGAGCGCCTGGCCGAGCTTCGCGGCGAGCGTGGCAAGCTGGCGGTCGAGGAGGAGCGCGCGTCCGGCGCGATGCGGCTGCTGGAAGAGCAGGTGCGCGCCGAGCTGGGTTTGCCGGACGACGAGCCACTGCCGGATCCGGAATCGATCGCTATCGACGACGACGGCGACGAGAAGGAGAAGGGGAGCACGGTCGCCGCGCTCCAGCGCCTGCGCCGGCGCATGATCGGGCTCGAGCCCGTGAACCCGCTCGCCGCAACGGAGCTCTTGGATATCGGCCAGCGCTACGAGTTCCTCTCGACGCAGCGCGCCGACCTCGAGAGGGCGATGACCGATCTGCGAGCGCTCGCGGACGATCTCGCTTCGACCATCGCCGAGCAGTTCAGCACGACGCTCATGGCGGTCGACCGCGAGTTCGGTCTCTTCTTCCAGCGCCTGTTCAACGGCGGGCAGGCTTCGCTCCGCACCTCCGAGGATCCTGAGGATCCGGGCATCGAGATCTACGCGCGACCACCCGGAAAGCGCATCGGGAGCCTGGCGCAGCTTTCCGGTGGAGAGCGCGCGCTGACGGCGACCGCGCTGCTGCTCGCCATCCTGCGCGTGAAGCCCGCGCCGTTCTGCGTCCTGGACGAGGTCGACGCGGCGCTCGATGAGCGCAACGTCGGACGCTTCACGCAGGCGCTGCGCGAGCTCACCGACCGGACGCAGTTCGTCGTGATCACGCACAACCGCGGCACCATCGAGGCCGCCGACATGCTCTACGGCGTGTCGATGGACGACGGCGGGGTGTCGAAGGTGATCTCGCTCAAGCTGTCGGAGCTGGACGAGCAGCGCGAGCGCGCGGGTTAAGCGTTGACCTGGCGTCGCACCGCGCTGGTCGCGGGCTGGATCGCATGCGCTGGATGGGGGCTCTATTACCTCGTGGCGCTCGCCGGGAGCTCGCCGGCCTTCGTCGCGAACGCCGTGCTGCACTTCATCATCGGTTACATCTGGGCGCGCGGGATCATGACGCCGCAGCTCTCGGTGCCCCTCGCTCTGGCGGGCACGGTCGCGGCCGGCGTGTACACGCGGCTCGCGTTCGGCTTCGGCACGTCGGAGTTCCTGTTCACGCCGCTCGGCCCGATCGTCGCGGTGGCGCTCGGCGACGCGTCGTCGACGCGCAACATCGTCTCGTCGGTGATCGCATTCGTCATCGGCCTCGTCGCGTTCCTCTGGCTCGCACCTTAGCGTGCGCGGGTGAGCATCGAGCAGGGCCTGGCGAAGACGCGAGGCGGATTCCTCAGCCGTCTCTTCGGCCGGAGGCAGGAGGAGCCGCTCACGCCAGAGTTCCTGGACGAGCTCGAGGAAGGACTGCTGCGCGCGGATCTCTCCGTGTCGCTCGTCGATCCGCTCATGGCACAGGTCCGCGACCTCACCACGACCGGTGAGCTGAAGACCGTCCCGAAGGCGCTCGATGCCGTGCGGGACGTGCTCGTCGCCGAGCTGGCGGGGAAGGACAGCGCTCTGGGCGGCGCGCAGCAGCGGCCGCGCGTCGTGCTCGTCGTCGGTGTGAACGGCAGCGGGAAGACCACGACCGCCGCGAAGCTCGCCAAACGGCTGAAAGACTCTGGCGAAACGCCGCTCCTCGTCGCGGCCGACACGTTCCGCGCCGCCGCCATCGAGCAGCTCGAGACCTGGGCATCGCGCGTCGGCGTTCCGATCGTGTCGGGGCGGCCGGACGGCGATCCCGCGGCCGTCGTGTTCGACGCGATCAACGCTGCCGTTGCGCGCGGGAACAGCATCGTGATCGCCGATACCGCGGGCCGCCTCCACACCAAGGGCCACCTCATGGACGAGCTCGGCAAGATCGTGCGCGTCGCGGGCCGCGCGCGGGAGGGTGCGCCCGACGAGGTGCTCCTCGTTCTTGACGGGACCGCCGGCCAGAACGCGATCCAGCAGGCACGCCAGTTCACGAAGGACGCAAAGGTCACCGGGCTCGTCGTGACGAAGCTCGATGGGACCGCGAAGGGCGGGGCGGTCTTCGCGATCGTGCACGAGCTGGGATTGCCGGTGAAGTTCCTGGGCGTCGGCGAGAAGGCCGACGATCTCGTGCCGATGGACGCGCGCGCGTTCGTCGACGCACTGCTACCGCGCGCGGCTTAGCCTTAATCCGCGATGGCCATCGTTCGCCTCCGACCGGAAGAGCTGAAACGCGCGCTCGATGAGGGCGCGCTCTCGCTGCAGTTCCAGCCGCAGGTGCACGTGCCGACAGGCAAGCTCGTGGGGCTCGAGGCGTTCGTGCGGTGGCCGCACCCGGCCCACGGCATGATCGGCCCGAGCGACATCGTGCCCCTGCTCGATCAGGGCTCGCTGCACGTCGAGTTCGATCGCTTTGTGCTGCGGGCGGTCTGCGCGCAGATCCTGGCGTGGCGGAAGGAAGGCGTCGACGTGCCGCTCGTCGCCGCGAACGTCTGGACGCACACGCTGCAGCGGCCGGACGTCGTCGAGATGGTCCGCGACGCGATCGGGTCGAGCGGTGTGGCTCCCGGCGATATCGAGATCGAGTGCCCGCGCGGCAGCGTGCGTGACCCGCTGCTGGCTGAACCGGTCCAGCGGATCCGCGCGCTCGGCGTCCGGATCGCATCGGAAGAGTTCGGCGACCCGGCCATCGCCGACGCGGCATCCGGGTTCGACACGCTGAAGATCGGCTACCCGATCGCGCGCGATCTGCCCGTGCTCGGCACCGAGAGCCTCGAGGCCGTCCAGGCGATCGTCGAGGCGGCGCGGGTCACCGGCGCGCGTGTCGTCGCCGACAGCGTCGAGACGAAGGACCAGGAGGATCTCCTGGTGCAGTTCGGTTGCGAAATCGTGCAGGGACGCCTTTACGGACCCGAGGTCGCACCTGACGAGCTCAAGACGCTGCTCGCGGGATCGATCACGCACTAGCGTCGTGTTCGGAGCGCCGGAGCTGCAGCGAGCGCTCGATAACGAGGAGCTGTTCCTCCTCTATCAAGCGCTGGTCGACATGCGGACCGGTTTGCCTCTCGGCGTCGAGTCGGCCATCCGTTGGCGTCACCCCGAGCGCGGCGTTCTGCACGCTGTTCCGTTCGTGAACGATGTGCCGCCAGCGGGCCTCGCGCCCGCTTACATGCGGTGGATCGTCCGCACCGCCACACGACAGCTGGCGGCCTGGCGCGCTGACTCGGTCGACGTGGGCCGCATCTCCGTGAACGCGTGGCCGGTGTCGCTCGGACGCGAGCTCATCGACGATGTCCTCGCGGCTGCTCGCGACGCGGGCCTCGACCCCGCGCTCGTCGAGATCGAGTCTCAACCCGAGGCGACGTACGATCCCGCGACGTTCGCCGCGCTGCGTCAGATCCGAGAGGCCGGGATCCGTGTTGCGCTCGACGATTTCGGTGAAGGGGACCTGCGCTTCGCCTGGCTTCGCGACGCGCCCTTCGACGTGGTGAAGATCCCGGTGATGTTCGTGCTCAAGTCCGGACAGCCCTTCGACGACGCGGTCATCTAGGCTGCGGTCGGCTTCGCTCGGTCGATCGGGGCGCCGACCGTCGCCGAAGGCGTCGAGACCGTCGCGATCCGCGACCGTGTGCTCGCGCTGGGTTGCGACATCGGTCAGGGCTATCTCTGGTCGCAGCAGGTCCCCGGTGACGAGCTGCCGCGTGTGCTCGCGTCGATCGGCATCGATGGAGCGAACGGGAAGACCGTAGCCTAGAAGCGATGTTCGAGCAGCTCTCCGACAAGCTGACCACGACCTTCGAGCGGCTTCGCGGTCGCGCGCGCGTGAGCGAGACGGATCTCGAGGAAGCGCTCCGCGACGTGCGCGTCGCATTGCTCGAAGCGGATGTGAACTTCAAGGTGGTCCGCCAGCTCGTCGCGACCGTGCGCGAGCGTGCGCTCGGCGAGAAGGTCCTCGAGTCGATCACCGGCGCGCAGCAGGTCGTGAAGATCGTGCACGACGCGCTGGTGGAGATGCTCGGTGGTGAGGCCGTGCCGCTCGCGCGGTCGGAGCGCCCGCCGACGGTGCTGCTCCTCGTCGGTCTGCAGGGCTCGGGCAAGACGACGACTGCGGCGAAGCTCGCGAACACATTGCGCAAGCAGGGCCGCCGGCCGGTCCTCGTCGCCGCCGACGTCCACCGGCCCGCGGCGATCGAGCAGCTGCGCACGCTGGGCAAGCAGCTCGGCCTGCCGGTCATCGCCGTGCAGGCGGGACGCGTCGCCGACGACGTGGCAGCGGCGATCGCGACCGCTCAGCGTGACAACGCGGACACCGTGATCGTCGACAGCGCCGGCCGGCTGCACATCGACGACGAGATGATGCGCGAGGTCGAGTCGATCGTCGCGACAGCAAAGCCGCACGAGGTGCTGCTGGTCGTTGACGCGATGACGGGCCAAGATGCGGTCGAGGCGGCCACTGCGTTCAAGGCGCGCTTGCCGGTCAGTGGACTCGTACTCACCAAAGTCGATAGCGACGCTCGCGGCGGCGCGAGCCTGTCGATCCGCGCCGCGACGGGCGTACCGGTGAAGTTCCTCGGCGTGGGGGAGAAGCTCGACGCCCTCGAGGTCTTCCATCCGGACCGGCTCGCGCAGCGCATCCTCGGGATGGGCGACATCCTCACGCTCGTCGAGCGCGCCCAGGAGACCGTCGATCGCAAGACCGCCGAGGAGCAGGCGAAGAAGATCATGGAGGCGCGCTTCACGTTCGACGACTTCTACACGCAGCTGCAGCAGCTGAAGAAGATGGGGCCACTCGGAGATCTGCTGAAGATGATCCCGGGGATGGGCGGTCTCGCGAAGCAGCTGCCCGAAGGTCCCGAGGCCGAGGCGGAGCTCAAGCGGATCGAAGCGATCATCTCCTCGATGACGAAGGCGGAGCGCGCCGAGCCCACGCTCATCAATGGATCGCGACGCAAGCGCATCGCGGCCGGCTCGGGTACCAACGTGTCCGACGTGAACCAGCTGCTGAAGCAGTTCGCCGAGATGCAAAAGATGATGAAGCAGATGGGCGCTCTCGCGAAGGGCGGACGCCTTCCGAAGATGCCGGGCATGCCAGGGATACGCGGGCAGTGATCGTCACGACGCGGCCGGCCTCGCTGTTAGGCTGAGCGGCATGGCCGAAGAGACGACCATCATCTTCGCGAAAGACGACATGATCATCGTCGAGGAGCCGCTCCCGAGCGTCGCCGAAAAGCTCGCGAAGGGCGGCTTCGTCCGGTTCGAGCGTGGCGGCGAGGTGGTCATGGTGAACTCCGCAGTGGTCCGTTACCTGCGGGCCGTCCGCACCGCGCAGGGCGGGCGCTAGACCGACCAGCGCTCTTCCCCGTACACTGGACCTTCGCGCGCGCTCCATTCGCTGAACTTCCAGGAGGACATTCGACAGATTGGCTGTGCACATTCGCCTGCGCCGCGTCGGCAAGACAAAGGCGCCGACCTACCGCGTGGTGATCGCGGACTCACGCTCGCCGCGTAACGGCAAGTTCATCGAGTCCATCGGCCACTACGACCCGCTGCGCGAGCCGGTCGAGCTCGTCATCAACCCCGAGCGCGCCCGCCACTGGATCAAGAACGGCGCGCGCCCCACGGCGACCGCCCGCTCGCTGCTCGTAAAGAGCGGCCTTGCGGACAGCGAGGTCCCGCCGACCGTCCGTTGAGCAGCTCTGCCGTGCCCGATTCACGCATGCGCACGTTCCTCGAGCACGTCGCGAAGCAGCTGGTCGAAGATCCGAACGCGGTGGTGGTCACCGAGGAGCTCGACGGTGATTTCATCAAGCTCCATCTTCAGGTCGGCGAAGCGGATGTCGGGAAGGTCATCGGCCGTGGCGGCCGGATCGCCAAGGCCATCCGCGCGCTGCTGAAAGTGATGGCTACGCGCGATGGGACCAAGGTCAACCTCGAGATCGATTAGCGACGACGACCTCGTCGTCGGCTTCATCCTCGGCCCGCACGGCGTTCGCGGCGAGGTCCGCGTCGATCCCCGTACCGATGTCGCCGACCGCTTTCGCGCCGGCGCGGTGCTCCAATGCGATGACGTCGGCCCCCTCACCGTCGTCGGTGTCCGTGGGGAAGCTGCGAAGCCGATCGTTCAATTTGAGGGCTATGACTCGCGGGTGGCGGCCGAGTCCCTGCGTCGTCGGTTCCTGCGCGTCGCGCGCGACGAATCCCGCCGCGCGACCGCCGGTGCCTATCTGTGGGCTGATCTCCTCGGCGCGCGCGTGGAGACACCCGAGGGGAGGTGGCTCGGCATCGTCCGCGAGCTGCTGCGCGCCGGCGAGAACGACGTGCTGGTCATCGCCGACGCGTCGGGTCGCGAGCGTCTCCTCCCGATGCTGGAATCTGTCGTGAAGGCTGTCGACCTCGAGTCGCGGCGCATCGTCGCGGTCCCGCAGGAGGATGCGGGATGACCGCGCCGCTGCGGATCGACGTGCTCACGCTGTTCCCGCGCATGTTCGACAGCCCGTTCGCTGAGAGCATCGTCGCGCGGGCTCGGCACGCGGGTCGCCTCGAGCTCGAGATCCGCGATATCCGCGCGCACGCACCCGATAAGCATCACGTCGCCGACGACACGCCCTACGGCGGGGGAGCGGGCATGGTCCTCAAGCCGGAGCCGCTCACGGCGGCGATCCGCGCCGCGCGCGGAACCGACGGGCACGTGGTGCTCCTCTCCGCGCAGGGCCGCCTCTTCGATCAGGCCGCGGCGCGACGGCTCGCGTCGGCGCGGCACCTCGTGCTCGTGTGTGGTCACTACGAGGGCGTGGACGAGCGCGTGGTCGAGTCCGACGTCGACGAGGAGCTCTCCATCGGCGACTACGTGCTCACCGGCGGCGAGCTCGCCGCGATGGTCGTGATCGACGCTGTGACGCGCCTGGTGCCGGACGTCATCGACGCCGAGTCGCTCGAGCGCGAATCGCATACCGACGGACTGCTCGAGGGCCCTCAGTACACGCGACCGCCGGAGTTCGAAGGCCGCAAGGTGCCGCCGGTCCTCGTGTCCGGGGATCACGGCGCGATCGCCAAGTGGCGGCGCACGGAATCGATCCGCCGCACCGCGGAGCGGCGGCCCGATCTCCTAGAGGGGGCCAAGCTGACGCCCGCGGAGCGCGCGCGCCTGCCGCGCACGCCCGCCCGGAAAGCAAGCGTCAACGACGCCGACCTCGTTGAGGCGTATCGCTCCGGCGTCGGCTCGTATCGCATCGCCGCGCGTTACGGGATCTCGCCCGCGACGGTGCGCGTCCGACTGCGAGCGGCCGGGGTGCGCCTTCGCGCCGCACGCAGCGTCCAGCGCGGACCGACCTCGGCCGAGGTCACGCGCCTGCGGGCGACCGGCCTCACGGTGCGGCAGCTCGCGGCGCATTTTGGCGTGTCGCACGTGACGATCCTCGACCGTCTGAAGAAGGCCAAACGCTAGTTTTCTGTTAGAGTTGGGCGACTCCGTGACAGCCATCACCATGCCTATGAACGACGTCTTGAAGACGCTTGCCTCCGAGCAGCAAAAGGCCGAGGTCCCCGAGGTGCGGCCGGGTGACACCGTGGCCGTGAGCGTGCGCGTGGTCGAGGGAAACCGCGAACGCCTGCAGAAGTTCGAGGGCACCGTCCTGCGCGTCCGTAACGGCGGTCTCGATCACCAGATCACCGTCCGCCGGATCGCCAGCGGCATCGGCGTGGAGCGCACGTTCCTCGTCCATTCGCCGCGCGTCGAGAAGATCGAGATGCTGCGTCATGGGCACGCGCGCCGCGCGGCCCTCTACTTCCTCCGCGATCGGGTCGGCAAGGCCGCGACCATCCGCGAGAAGCGCCGCTAACTTAGCCTAGGAGCGTGCCGACGCTCCGCTTCGAGAAAGAGCTCTGGTCCAAAGGTCTCCTGCGCGTCGTCGGCGTCGACGAGGTCGGGATGGCAGCGCTCGCCGGACCCGTCGTCGCGGCGGCGTGCCTCGTCACCCCGGACACCAAGCTCATCCGCCGCGTGAAGGACTCCAAGCTGCTCACGCGCGCGCAGCGTGAGGAGCTGTTCGAGCTCATCCGCTCGCGTGTCGTGCGCGTCGGCATCGGCGCCGCGTCGGTCAACGAGATCCACCGGCTCAACATCTATCACGCGAGCCACGTCGCGATGCTGCGTGCCCTGCGGCAGATCGGCGAGTACGACTGGGTGCTCGTTGACGGACGGCGCATCCTCGATCCGGCCTTCGCGCCCGGACGCCACAGCGAGATCGTGCGCGGCGACACGAAGAGCTTTGCGATCGCGGCGGCGTCGATCGTCGCGAAGGTCACGCGCGACCGCCTCATGACAAGCCTCGCGCGTAAATATCCGGGCTATGGATGGGAGCACAACTGCGGCTACCCGACGATCGACCATCGCACCGCGCTTCGCGCGCGCGGCCTGACCCCGCTCCACCGTCACGACTTCGGTACCGTTCGCGTGATGCGCGCGATCGAGTCGCAGCTCGAGCTGGCGCTCGCCGACGCGTGAGCGTCAGCACCGCTCGCATCCGGCTCTTCGCGCCAGGTGATTACGAAAACTGGGTCGCCGCTTCGAACCGCACCTATCCCGAGTATCCGTGGACCGTGGAGGAGATGCGGCACGGCGACGAGACGTTCGACTCGTCGCGCTTCTTCAAGCTGCGCATGGTCGCGGAGGAGGACGGCGCGATCGTGGGGTCGGTCGAGACCGGCCACCGCGCGGGCCGATTCCACCCCGATCGCTACGCCTTCGACGTGTGGGTGGTACCGGAGCGGCGCCGAAGGGGACACGGCGCGGCGCTGCACGACGCCGCGGTGAAGGCGCTGCGAGAGCGAAGCGCGCTCGCCGCCTCCGGCGCGACGAAGGAGTCGATGGCCGACGGCGTGGCGTTCCTGCTGAAGCGCGGGTGGAAGGAGCAGAAGCGCGACTGGGAATCGCGCCTCCGCGTCAGCGACTTCGATCTCGCGAAGTTCGCCGCCGCGGATGAGCGCATCGCGCGTGAGGGCATCCGCATCACGACGTACGCCGATGAGCTCGCACGGGATCCCGCTGGCGCGCCGCAAAGGGCGTACGAGCTCATCGAGCCCCTGCGTGTCGACGTTCCGTCCACCGACCCCGCCACGCCGGTCACCTTCGAGGAGTGGCGGAAGCATTGGATCGACGCGCCGGGCTTCCTGCCCGAGGCGTTCTTCGTCGCGGTGGACCAGGCGGGGCGCTGGGTCGGGATGTCGAACCTGCAGGAGTCGATCGAGGACAAGTCGTTCATCTGGCAGGGGCTGACCGGGGTCCTGCGGGAGGCGCGCGGCAAGGGCATCGCGATGGCCCTCAAGTTGCGAACGGTGCGCCACGCTCAGACGCTCGGCGTCGACCACATCAAGACCTGGAACGACCAGAAGAATCGCCCGATGCTTTCGATCAACGAGGCGATGGGCTTCGAGAAACAGCCCGCCTGGATCTCCTTCGAGCTCGCAATCTAAATACCCGTTAACGGGCGTAATCGTGGCGGTCTGGCGGCCGACAAGATCCGGCACAAGGAGTGCATTTGTGCCGGACATGGAAGTCCGTCCGGTATCGCGCGATCGCTACAGGCTCCGTGTCACCACGTGGGGAACGGGTGGTGCCCCATTCGCGATCGTGCTCCCCGGGCTTTCAGCCGACTCGCGGGCGCTCGCACCGCAGATCCGCCTCCTGCGACGCACCGTCGCGACCGTGCACGTGGTCGATCTTCCCGGGATGGCGCTCTCGCCCTCGCTCATGACCGCCGACGCGAAGTTCCCGCAGCTCGCGGACATGGTCGCGCATGTCGCCGACACGCTGGGCGTGAAGAGCGCGATCGTCGTCGGTCACTCGCTGGGCGGCGGCGTCGCGTTGCACCTCGCGATGCGGCGACCCGATCTCGTCGAGGGCCTGGTGCTGCTCGCCCCCGCCGCGCTGGGCCGTTCGCTGCACTGGATCTACAAGCTGTACTGCCTGCCGCTCATCGGCCGCGCGCTGCT
>JBDUCG010000242.1:0-3419 GCA_040003565.1 Chloroflexota bacterium
GCAGCGCCGTCTGGCTGTGAAGGATCCACTCCCACCAGTTCCTCGGCACGAACTCGGCAAGGACGATGGTGATGGGGCGGTCGTCGCGCTCGTCCACGCGTTCGATGTAACGCAAGAGCGGCTGGAGCAGGGAGCGATACGGCGATTCGATCACGTCGAGCGGCACCTCCTGCGTCCAGCGCACCCACCGCTCGCGGAACTTGTCAGCGCTCTCGGCGGTCGTCGCGATGTGGACCGCGCGGACGGTCGGTGAGATCGAGCGCGCGAAAGCCACCGCCTGCAGCGTCGCGCGGTCGAGCCGGGCCACCGGCACGAGCACGACCGGCGGCTTCATCGCGGGCAGCGGCTCGTCGTCGCTGGTCAGCGTGAGCGCGTCAGCGACGGACGTGTAGTGGCGGTTGATGCCATACAGCAGCGCGACCAGCACCGGCATGATGAGGAGCACCATCCACGCACCGAGCGTGAACTTCGTCACGGCGACGACGACGAGCACGGTCCCGGTCACGAGCGTGCCGAAGCCATTTATGAGCACCGAGATCCGCCAGCCCGGGTTGCGCAGGCGCAGCCATCGCCGCACGAGGCCGCTCTGCGACAGAGTGAACGCGATGAACACGCCGATCGTATAGAGCGGCACCAGATTCGTGACGCTACCGTCGAATGCGACCAGCACGACGATCGACGTCACCGCGAGCGAAAGGATCCCGAACGAGAACGCCAGGCGCTCGCCACGGAATGCGAACTGGCGCGGCATGAAGCGGTCGTCGGCCAGGACCGATGCCAGGCGCGGGAAGCCGCTGAAGCCCGTGTTCGCCGCGAGTGCGAGGATGATCGTCGTCGAGACCTGCACGACGTAGTAGAAGGGCGTGCCCGTCCCGACGATCGAGCGCGTGAGCATGCTGTTGACCGTCTCGATCTCGCTGCGGTCCGGCGCGATGCCGATCGTCGTCGCGAGATACGTGAGCCCGATGAAGATGGTGCCGAACATCACACCCATGGTCACGAGCGTGATGACCGCGTTGCGCGGTTCCGGCGGCTTGAAGTTCGGGACGCCGTTCGCGACGGCCTCGCTTCCCGTGAGGCCAACTGAGCCTGAGGCGAACGCGCGCAGGATGAGCAGAGGCCCGAGAGCGGTCACGCCGACATCGGTGAAGGGATCGGGCGGCAGCGCAGGGACGATCGTGTCGCCGGTCGCGAGGCGGAAGAGGCCGACGGCGATGAGCGCGTAGAGCGACAGAACGTAGATATACGTCGGCGCCGCGAACAGCACGCCAGCCTCGCGGATACCGCGGAGGTTGCCGAGCGTGATGATCGCGATGAGCACGACGCCCCAGATGACCCGGTGCTCGTGCAGCGATGGAACGAAAGACGAGATCGCGGCGATGCCTGCTGCGCTGGAGACGGCCACGGTGAGGACGTAGTCGATCTGCAGGGCCGACGCCGCGATCAGCCCGGCGATCACGCCGTGGTTGTCCTTCGCGACGATGTACGAGCCACCGCCGTTCGGATACGCGCGGATCACGCGCGACTCGGACAGGATGACCACCGCGAGCACGACGCACACTGCGATCGCGATAGGCATCGTGAGCGCGAGCGCGGCCGTCCCCGCGAGCGCCAGGACGCGCATCGCCTCCTCCGTCGCGTACGCGGACGAGGAGATGTTGTCCGACGCCAGGATCGCGAGGCCGGTCTTCTTGGAGAGACGCTCGCCCAGCTCCTGTTCGGACGTCAGCCGCGCGCCGATGAGCACGCGCCGCACGCCCTGGACCATGCGGCCGAACCCCCCGCGCGCGCTGAGGGCGTCGGTGGTCGCGACGTAGTGGCCGCCGCGACGACGGAACTCCCCCGACGCGGGCCGCACGATGCGGACAACGCGATCGCCCGGCCGTTTGCCGGCCTTCGTGACTCGCTCTTCGAGCCCGGGTGGTGTGTCCTTAGGCCCGTCGGTCATTCATCGGAGTCGGCCTCATCGAGGTGGTAGGGCACGTCCAGCACGGACGTGTTGCGCCGCGTGAACAACCGCAGCTTCAAGAGCAGAGCGGTCTGGTTGTGCAGCAGCGCGTCCCACCAGTGCGTCGGTACGAACTCGGCCAACACCACGATGATGGGCCTTCCGGGGTTTCCACGGTCGAGCGCGTCGAGGTAACGGAGAAGTGGCGCGAAAAGCGCGCGATACGGCGAGATAACGGTGTCCAGCGGGATGGCGTCGCCCACGACCGCGGCCCAGCGCCGCTTGAACGCCACTGCACCCTCCTGGTCGTAGGAGATGTGCACCGCGTAGACCTCGCCCGAGAGTCCCTTTGCGATGCTCAGCGCCCGGACCGACGCGCGGTCGATGCGGCTGATCGGCACGACGACGCGTGGGATCGCCGCGATGATCGTCACGGGCTCGGTCGAGGCGATCAGGAGCCGGTCCTCGATCGAACGGTAGTGCCGGCGGATCGACCAGAACATCGTCACCAGGATCGGAAGGACCGCGACGACCAGCCACGCACCCTCCGTGAACTTCGCGACGGTGACGACGACTGCCACGACCGCGGTGGCTGCGGCTCCGGCGGCGTTGATCACCGCGCTCGGGAGCCAGCCACGGCCGCGCTCGCGCAGCCACTTCCGCACCATCCCGGCCTGCGACAGCGTGAACGCGATGAACACGCCGACCGTGTACAGCGGGATGAGACCGGTGACGCTGGCGTCGTAGTGCCACAGCAGGATCGCCGAGAGGATCGCGAGCGCGATGATGCCGGTGCTGAATGCCAGACGGTCGCCGCGCTGCGCGAACTGACGTGGCATGAATCGATCGGTCGCCATGATCGACGCAAGGCGCGGGAAGCCCGCAAAGGCCGTATTCGCTGCGAGCGTGAGGATCACGGTCGTCGAGAGCTGGACGAGATAGAAATACCAGCCGTCACCGACGATCGACCGCGCGAGCAGGCTCAGCACGGTCTGCGTCTCGCTCCGATCCGGCTGGATGCCGAGATTCGTGGTGAGGTAGCTGATCGAAAGGAACAGCGTGCCGAAGAGCGTCGCCATGACCAGGAGCACGACGCTCGCGTTGCGCGACTCCGGCTTCTTGAAGGCCTGCACGCCGTTGGCGACGGCCTCTGTGCCGGTGAGACCGGACGAGCCCGAGGCGAACGCGCGCAGGATCAGGAAGAGCGCGAGCGGCTGCGTCCCGGCCTGGTCGAACGCCTCGGGCGGCGCGACCGGCGCGGGCATGTTCCCGCTGAGGATCCGGAAGAAGCCAAATGCGATCATCCCGTAGAGCGCGATCACGTAGACGTATGTCGGCGCCGCAAAGATGAGACCCGCCTCGCGCGCGCCGCGCAGGTTCGCGAGCGTGACCACGGCGACGATCGCGACCCCGATGAGGACGCGCTCGTCGCGCAGCTCGGGGATCGCGCTGGTCACGGCCGCGACGCCCG
>JBDUCG010000035.1:0-11520 GCA_040003565.1 Chloroflexota bacterium
AGCCACTTCTCGAGCTCGAGCCGATCTGATGGCCGCGGCCTGCGTCGTGTGCAAGGCCGAGCTCGCCCCGGACCGGATCCGTCTCCGCTACGAAGGCCGCTACTACGAGTTCGATCGCCAGCGCTGCAAGCTCATCTTCCAGGAGAATCCCGACCGCTGGCTCGACGCGTTCGGCGAAGTGCTCGACCAACCACGCTAGACCTCGCGCTTAGAGTCGAACGGTGCGCCGGCTCGCGCTGATCGCCGCACTTGCGATGGCGGCGAGCGCATGCCTGCCTCTCGCTCAGGCTCCGACCACCTCGAGCACTCCGGTGTTCACACCGCCATCGCAATCGCCATCGCCTTCCGCATCGCAACCAGCTCCGACGTCGTCACCATCCGCTTCGCCTTCGCCGGCCCCAGCCGTGGGCATCCAGGTGACACGCGTCGCAGCGCTGCCCGCCGATCCACATTTCTTCTCGGTCGGTGCGCAGGACACGACGCGCATCCTGGTGTTCGACTCTGCGGCGACGCTGCCACCGGTCGAGGTGGTGCGATTTGATCCGAGTCCGCCGGCGGGTGGTCCCGACGTTCGCACGATCGCGTTCGGCGCCTCCGCCGATGGACGTGTCCTCGTGGTCGCGCGCCGCTTCTCCGAACGGCGCACGGTCCACTACCTGGTGCGGCCGCAGACCGGCGAGGTCGTCGCTCTGCTGGAAGACCTCGCGCCGTCGTTCAGCACGCCCGTTGTCTCGCCGGACGGCGCGCGCTACGCGTATGCGCGACTCGGTGATCGCGCGAGCACGGGCGTGTGGATCGCCGACGCGCGCCCAGGTCCGGACCCGAAGCGCCTCGTCTCATCGGATCCGCAGATCGTCGGCTCGCCGCCGCAGCCCGTCGCCTGGTCTCCCGACAACGCCTGGCTGGCGGTCACGATCTCCGACACGGGCGGGAGCCGGATGGGCGTGGTGCAGATCCAAGCCGGCGAGACCGCGCTCGACGTGGGCAGCGGTCAGTTCACCGGCGGCAGCGCGCATCTTATGGGTCCGGGCTACACGATCGACTGGCGCGGCGGCGAACAGAATCTTCTCGTCACGAGCTCGCGTCATGCGTTCGGCGGACGTTCCTTCGTCTACACGACCACGGTGGCCGGCGGTCAGCCTCGCGAGGTGTATGTGCCGAACGGGGACACCATCATCAGCGACGCGCAGTGGCACCCGGCTCTTGATCGTTTCTTCGTCTACGAGCACCCGCTGTGTTGCGGCGCGAACACGCCCGCGACGATCTGGATCCGGAAAGCCGACGGGAGCGGCACGAAGCTGTACGAGTCGCCGTTCATCGGCGTGCCCTGGTGGTCGAAGGACGGCACGCGGCTCTGGGCCCAGACCGGGGGAGACGACTCGAACAGCTCCCTTCGCGATCTGCTTTCGACGACACAGGTGGGGTTCTGCCTGCGCTCGCCGACCCCGCCGTGCGCCTGAATCGCTAGCGGCACTGCCCGCGTGGATCGCCGCGGCACACCGACGCGACGACGCGGCCGCCGGGCAGCTCGATGATGTCGAGGTCGCCGACGCCCGGCGTGCCCGCCGTCGCATCGCGCGCCGCGGTCGCGTAGATCCGCGAACCGTCGCTCGACCACCACGCCTCCCAGACCTTCCTCGGCGAATCCACCCGCTTTGGCAACGCATCAGTGAGCGAGCGCGTGTAGACGTCGAACTCCGCGAACTGCGTCTCGGCGGCCGTGTACAGCATGCGGTCCGCACTCGGATGCCACGCAATGGAGCCGAAATACTTTGCCGCGAGTGGTTCAACACTTTCCTCATGCCCGTCGTTCGGGTCGACGGTGTACACGCGGTTCTCGCCCCCGAAGCTGCCGGCGGATCCCGCCACGGCGAGCGCCGGCGCCTTCGCGCGCCAGCTGGCCTGCGACCCGGTGTCGCTCCAGAACATCGACCCGTTCGTCGCGCGGAACGCGCCAAGGCGCGTGACCGTGTCGGTGCCCTGGCCCAGGACGATCGCGCTCCGATCGAGCGACCACGCGAGCGGATACCAGACCTTGGCCATGTCCGCCGGATCGTCGTCCGGGGCGAAGAGACGCGTGTCGCCGCCCGCGGTATCGCCGATGCGCACGCCGTCGTGCCCGTGGAATGCGTAGCGCGCGCCGTCGGGGCTGATGACGCCGTGGAGGGATCCGATGGACCAGATCTCTTCGTCTTCGTAGAGGAGGGTCGCGGTGCCCGCGGGGACCTCGACGAGATAGAGCGCGGACCGCTCCGCGGGACCGACCGCGGCGACGAGCAGCCGTTTCCCATCGGCTGACTCGCTGAACGGCGGGGCGTAGTACGGCCGGCTCGGCGAGCCACGGGCCGCGACGATCTCCGTGCTCGAGCCCTTGGTGAGATCGACGAGGAGGATGCGGCCGGTCTGTCCGTCGGAGACCGCGACGTAGCGGTGATCCGCGGGAACGCTCGCCGTGCGTGCGACGACCGCGACCGCTGGCGCGACGACGCCGCCGTTGCCCGCGGAGGGGCCGGACTGCGGCGGCGGAGTCGACGTGCACGCGGCCGCGAGCGCGAGCGCGATCGATGCCGCCCGAGCGAGCTTCACGACGCTACGGTGCCACGCACGATCGACTGACCGCTAGCTACGTTGCGAAGACCGACACGAAGAGATACGCGAGCGATAGCGAGCCCGCGATCGCGACGACGCCCCAGCCAAGGATCGTGGCGACGCGTCCGTTGACCGAGTCGCCCATGAGGCGTCGGTCGGTCGCGAGTCGCATGATGAAGATCAGCACGATCGGTAGCAGCAGGCCGTTCGCGATCTGCGCCGAGATGATCAGCGGTATGAGCGAGATGCCCGGGATGAGCACCACGATCGCGCCGAGCACGAGCAGCAGCGTGAACAGGCTCATGAACACCGGCGCCTCGCGGAAGTTCTTGCTGATCCCGGATTCCCAGCCGAAGGCCTCACAGATCGCGTACGACGTCGAGAGCGGCATGACGACCGCGCCGAGCAGCGATGCGCCACAGAGACCGACGGCGAACAGGAGTCCCGCGCTCGCGCCGGCGAGCGGTGCCAGCGCCTGCGCGGCCGCCTCGGCCGAAGAGACCTGGATCCCGGCGGGATAGAGGACGGTACCGGTGACGACGATGATGAAGAACGCGAAGAGACCGGCGAGCGCGGCCCCGAGGAACACGTCGACGCGCGCGTACGACGCGGATTGGCGATCGGTGCCCTTGTCCACCACGGACGCCTGCATATAGAAGAGCAGATAGGGCGTGATGGTCGTGCCTACGAGCGCGAGCGCGAACACCAGTGCCGACGGACTCGTCGGGATCGACGGTATGAACCCCGACAGCACGACCGGCAGGTCCGGCTTCAGGATGAGCACGGAGATCGGGTAGGCGAGGAACGCGAGCACGAGCAGGAACAGGACGCGCTCGACGAAGCGGTAGCTGAAGAAGACGACCAGCATCCACACGGCGAGCGCGGCGATGGGCACCGACACGATCCGCGGCACCCCGAGGAGCTCGACGCTCGCCGCGATGCCCGCGAACTCGGCGACGACGTTGGTCCCGTTCGCGATGATGAGGACGACCATCGCAAGGATCGTCCAGCGCACGCCGAACCGCTCGCGGATCAGGTCCGAAAGCCCCTGACCCGTGACCAACCCCATGCGCGAGCACATCTCCTGGATGACCCCGAGCCCGATGCTCGCAACGAGGAGCAGCCACAGCAGCGAGAAGCCGAACTGCGCGCCCACGGCGGAATACGTCGTGACACCGCCCGCCTCGTTGCCCGCGAACCCCGTGATCACGCCGGGACCGACGACCGCGAGGAACGCGGCCAGGGCGACCCGCCGCCGCCTCACCTAGCGATCGACCTGAGCGACCTCTTCTTCCAACCGCGCGGCAGCATGATGTCGACGACGTCGTCGATGGTGACGGTGCCGAGGAGCTTGCGTCGCGCATCGACGACCGGCAGCGCCAGCAGGTTGTACTTCGCGATGAGCGCGGCGACCTCTTCCTTGGGCGAGGTGGCGTCGACCTTCATGACGTTGCGGTCCATGGCCTCGCTGATCGGCGTTGCCGGCTTCGCGACGACGAGGTCGCGCAGCGAGATCACCCCGTCCAGCCGGCCCTGGCCGTCGACGACATACAGGTAATAGGTGAGCTCGGCGTCGGGCTGCAGCTCGCGGAGGCGATCGATCGCCGCTCCCGCGGTCAGCTCCGCCGGAAGCGCGATGAAGTCGGTCGTCATGATCCCGCCCGCGGAGTCCTCGGCGTGGGTGAGCAGCTCCTCGACGTCCGCCGCCTCGTCCTTCTGCATGAGATCGACGAGCTCCTCGCGGCGATCCTCGGGCAGGTCCTGCAGAAGGTCGGCGGCCTCGTCCGGCGCCATCTCGTCGAGGATGTCGGCGGCGCGCTCCTGCTCGAGGTCGCTCACGATCGACGCCTGCATCTCCGGCTCGACCTCCGACAGCGTGTCGGCCGCGGTCTCGATGTCGAGCTCTTCGAAAACGGCGCGCCGTTCGTCGACGCTCATCTCCTCGACGATGTCGGCGATGTCGGCGGGGTGCAGGAGCGCGAGCTTGGTGCGTGGCACGCTCACACGCACGTTCGTATCCGAGCCCGCGAGCGGCTCCACCAGATGCCAGGGGATGATCCCGCGCGGCAGCTTCTGGCCCGCAAGACCCACGACGCGCTCGGCGAGGCCCTCGGCACCGACCCGGCGAAGCAGTCCGCGCAGGCCGACATCCGCGCCGACAAGGCGCAGCTGCCCATCGACCTCGGAGAGCTGGAGATCGTTGACGCGCACGACCTTGGCGCCGTGGGTGTCGACGACCTGCTTGTCCATGAGATCGCGCGACAGGCGCAGCGCCTCCTGCGGAAGCGGCGCGGCGCTCGTCGTCTCCAGCCGCCCGCGCAGCCTGAGGTGTCCGATCTCCTGCGCCAGCTCGCTCCAGCGGACGACCTTCTCGCCGCTCGGCGTCGCGAGGATCGCCCACTGCACCGCCGGGAACTGCCCCTGCGGGACCACCGCGAGGTCGGCGAGCTTCGCGACTTCGGTGCCGTTCGGCTCGATCACGCGTCGATGTTGCATGTCTGAGAGGTACGGCACGCGCGCAAGGGTACTGCCGCTAGAATGAGAACTCCCATGACACCTGCTTCCGACGCTGGACTGCGCGTTCGAGCCCTCGCGGATCAGGCCGTTGCGGCCGCCCTCGAGTCGGACTGGACGCGCGCGGCCGATCTGAACTCGAAGATCCTCGAGGCCGCACCGGACGACATCGAAGCGCGCAACCGCATGGGCCGCGCGCTGCTCGAGCAGGGCAAGCTCGAGGAGGCCAAGGCGTCGTTCGCCGAGGTGCTGAAGGCCGAGCCCTACAACTCCATCGCTATCCGCGGCTCGCAGCGCATCGTGCAACTGCTCGAGCACCACACCAAGCCGAACGTCACGACCTCGCGGACCCAGCCGCGCCTGTTCATCGAGGACATGGGCAAGACCGGCATCCTCCGCCTCATCAACCCGGCCCCGCCGCACATCCTCGCCCGTTACAGCCCCGGCGCGGAGGCCCAGCTCAAGGAGCAGGAGGGCTTGCTGGCCGTCCATGCCCGCGACGGGGAGCTCCTCGGCTTCCTCGAGCCGAAGGTGGGCCGGCGCCTCATCGATCTGATCCGAACTGGCAACCAGTACGTGGCGGCCATCGTCAGTAACGACCAGCTGAACGCCCGCGTTGCCATTCGTGAGGTCGGGCAGAGCGTTGAGAACTCCAGCCGGATCTCCTTCCCGGGCCACCACCGCCCGGCCGAGACAAAGGAGCGCGCCTACATCAAGGGCAACTTCTTCCGCTTCGGGCGGGACGCGGATGAGGACGGCGACGACGACACGGACGAGACAGAGGAAGAGACCGAGGGCGGCGCGGGCGGCGAGGCCCTCGAAGAGACCGATGCGACCGAAGAGCCACTGGTGGTGGACACCGGCGACGACGACGCGGAGGACGAAGAAGAGGAGTAAGCCGAATGGGCCGAGTGGGATGGGGAGCGGTTACAGCGATCCTCGTCCTCCTTGCCGCGGCCTGCTCCAGCGCTGTTCCGGATAACACCCAGCCTCCCCGCGGCGACACCGCCGACGCCCTGCCCATCGCCCGCACCGCAGCCGACATCCTCCTGACCTTCTCCGCCTACGACTACGCCGTGGTCGGCGCGCTGAGTGGCGACAAGGTGCGTGCCGTGAGCGCCGACCGCTTCGCGGCGGTCGCCCGCGCGCAGGCGGCTCTCATCAACACGAACACCACGAAGGTCGTCGCCGCGACCGTCAACAGCGTCGGTCCGGTCCGCGACCGCCTCGTCGCCCTTGCCGACGGTCTCACGGATCTATCGCGTGACGGGCTCGCGTATGCCGACGGGCGTGACCCCGCGGCGCTCGCGCGCGTCCTTTCCGGCGTCGAGCGCGGGTGGGCGAGCCTGCGCGAGCTCGCGTCGGTCCTGCCCGCCGACGCGGCGCTCAAGGCGTCGATGGAGCGCGGCGTCTCGATCAAGACCGCGTCGTCGTCGAAGCCGCGCTTCACGCTCGCCGCGGGTCCGTACGCCACGGCGGCCGAGGCAGCGGATGCCGCGAAGGCGATCGGCGAGAACGCGACCGCCGCGAAGGAGAGCCCGTTCACCGTGCGGGTCGGCCCGTACCCGGACCGCGCGGCGGCCGACAAGGCGGCGCTCGCGCTCGCAGCGCGGAAGATCACCGCGCTCGTGAACGAGGATCTCGTGTACGCCTTCGCGCGCAGCGGCGAGGTGCCCGACGCCGAGCTCTGGCGCGAGCCCGAGCGCTCCATCGATGTGCACGCTCTCGCACGCAAGATCACGCTGTCGAAGGACGCCGCGCTCGTGGCCACCGGCACCGACGACGGCTTCGTCACGCTCCACACGCGCGACGGCGTGCTTCAGGCGCTGTCCAAATTCAACGCGGGCGTGAACCAGCTCGCGTTCACGAACGACGCGCGGTTCCTCATGGGCGGCGGGCAGGTCATGGCGAACTGGGTCATGCCGGCGCCCAACGACACGGTCGGCACTCCGGTCCGTCTCACCGGCGCGCCGCAGTCGCTGGTCTACGTGCCGGGCGTGGATGTGTTCGCGGTGTCGTCCGGCGGGAGCGACGGTGGCGTGATCGGCGGGCGAACCCCGAATGGCTTGCCGCTGGCGGCGCCGTTCCCCATCGGGCTCGGACCCAGCGGCGGACTGCTGGCGGCAAGCGACAACGGCGATCTCTTCATCGCCTGGCAGACATCCGGCGGCTATGAGGTCCGCATGTTCCGGCCCGGTGTGGAGCGCCTCACGAAGGGCGTGCTGCGCGTGCCCGGGATCGGCCAGGCCTTCGCGATCGATCCCACCGGCGCCTACGGCGCCGCGGTGACGGACCAGGGCACGTACCGCTTCTCGCTCATCGCGGCGGACCCGACGAAGAGCATCACCAGGATCACCACACCGGTCCGCGACGTCGAGTTCGCGAAAGACGGAACGCTGTACCTGCTCGACGCGAAGCGCGTTCTCGCGGTCGACACCGAGGGCACGACCCGCTGGACGGTGGCGCTCATCGACGGCCGCCGGATCGCGCTCGGCATGCGCGCGGTCGTGCTCGACGGCGCAGATCGGCTCATCGCGCTCGACCCGAAGACCGGCGCGATCGACGAGCTCGCACCGGTCGGCCAGATCCAGGACCTCGTCGTGTCGCGCGACGGTCGCTGGGTGGGCCTCATCGCGGAGGCTCGGAGGGCCGTACTCTTCAGGCTGCCATGAGCACCATGCGAGAGCGGATCCTCTCGTTCGTCCCGATCGAGACGGTCCCGCTTCCGCGACCCCTCAGTCGCTTTGGCACCGCGTTCCCCATCGCGCTCGCTGACGTGTATGCGACCGCGTACGCGCCGCGCCGCGGCGTCGTTCTCGACCCGCTCGCGCATCCGTGGTCCGCTGCCGACGCCGTCGAGTCAGCGGATCGGCGCGGGATCGCATCGTCGCGCGAGCCGCTCGGCGAGTGGGCGCGCGCCGTCGTCGCGCTCGCGCCGCCACTCGAAGATGTGCTCGCCGCGTTCGAGCGCGTCGCGGACAGCACGCTCGTCGGAACACCGCACCGCGTCGCGATGCGCGAGCTGTACGGCTCGCACTGCGCCACCTGCCACGGTCCGGTCGTCGTCGAGGCCTTCCTCTGGGAGCGCGACGCGCCGCTACCGACGAAGAAGGCGTTCCGCTGCGGCGTGTGCGCCCGCGAAGGCCGCGCGCTGCTCATCGAGGCGGTCGACAGCGACGACGAGGAGCGCACGCGCCGCCTGGAGCCGCGCGGCATGGCGTACTGGCAGTTCGTCGAGCGCTTCGGAGCCGATCCGGCCGCGCAGGCGCTGGGCGAGACGGTCGCCGCGCTCTACACGCCGCGCAACATCACCGCGCTCATGGCCACACTGCGCGCCATCGAGACTTCGGTCGGCGACTCCGCCGCGCAGGGCCTGCTCAAGCTGTGCCTGCTCGAGTCGATCGTGGCCGGCAGCCGCCAGAGCGCCGTCACCGGGCACGGCGCGCCGCTGCGGATCGACAAGGGACGCGCGCGACGCGGCCACGCCTCGCAGACGCGCGAGGTGAACATCTGGCTCGAGTACGAGCGCACCGTCCGCGAGCTCACCGCCTGGCTCGCGCAGCACGAGCACCGCTCCCCGGCGGCGCGCAGCGGGCTCCTCCTCGATTCCGGAGACGCGGACCTCGTGTTGTGCCAGGCGCCGGTCGAGGACACGCTCGGCGGATGGAGCACCGTCGCGAGCGCGCTGCTCCTCGGTGCGAAGACGCTCCGGCCGATGGACACCGGCGAGGGCCGGCTCGCCGCGCGCGAGCGCCTCCTCCGCACGCTGCGCGCGGCGCTCATCGAAGCGCATCGCGTGTCGCGCCCCGAAGCGGCGGCCGTCGTGTACGTGCCGCATGCGGATGCGGCGACGATCGCGGCCTGCGTGCTCGCGGGCGCGGGCGCCGGTTACCGGCTGCGCGCCGTCCTCTATCAGCGCGACGCGCATGCCGGCGCGTACGGCTCGCCCGCGGCGGCGGTGTGCGACTTCGACCGCGACGTTCCGCTGCTGCGCGATCAGTCCGCGGCGGACGCCACGCTCATCGAGGACGCGATCCGCGCGGGCGTGCGCGACGCGGTGCTCGCGCGCGGCGAGCCCGTGCGCGAGGAGGTCGCGGCGGTCGGCGCATTGCAGTCGCTCGCCAACAAAGGGCTGCTCGTGCCGATCGCGCTCGCGCGCGCCGGCGGTGTCTCCGAGCTCGAGCTGTTCCTCGATCATTTCAAATCCGCCCTGGCCGATGGAAAGCGCACCGGCATCACGCGCGTACCCCTCAGCGACGACGCCGACGACGTCGCGTACCAGGTCGCCGAGGCGCCCGACGCGACGCCGCTCGGCGACCGCGTCGAGTGGGCCGTCTGGGGTCTGCTGTCATCCGCGCGCGAGGTCGACACGCGTTCGCTCCTGCGCCGCATCTACGCGCTGTTCCGCGGGATCGAGACGCCGGACCGGGAGCTCGTCGAGCGCTGCGTCGCCGCGTATGCGACACAGACCGACGAGGGCCGATGGCGTCTCCTCGATCAGGACGCGCTGGTCGCGCGACAAGCGTCGCAGGCGCAGGTCCTCGCGGAGCTCATCGACGCCGGACACCGCCTCGGGTTCAAGGTGCACGTCGGCCGCGACGTCGAACGGCGTGCGGTGCCCAGCTCGCACGCCGAGCGCGGACGGGTCCTGACCGATCTCGTCAGCGAGGCCGAGCGGGCGAGTGGCGCGTCGCGCTTCGTGCGCGGTGCCTCCGAGGCGCTGGATTTCGTCGACTGCGTCTGGTACGACCGCGGGCACATGGTGTTCCTGTGGCAAGTGGACTGGACCGCCCGGATCCACCGCAGCATCGTGGCGCTCGGCGAGGCGATCCCGGATGACGATCGGGTGTTCCGTTTCCTCGCCGTTGCCGACGAGCGGAGCGCTCTGGTGCACGAAAAGCTGCGCCGCGCGCCCGCGCTGGCGGAGGTCGTTCGACGCCGGGGCTGGCGATTCGTAAAGTGGGATCCATTGCGCCGTTGGCTGGGGGACGCCCAGACTGGCCTGGATGGCCTGGAAGCCGTACTTGGCCTCGAACCTGCGGTGGAACAATCAGGCCAGCAGCTCGCGTTCAGGTGGTAGTAGACCTACGAATAAGGAGCCGCACCAATGAGTAAGCCACAGGTCGTCAGCGACCAGTCGTTCGAGCAGGAGGTCCTGAAGTCGGACATGCCCGTGCTCGTCGATTTCTGGGCGACGTGGTGCGGTCCTTGCCGCATGGTCGCGCCGGTCCTCGAGGAAGTCGCGAACGAGCAGGGCGACAAGATACGCATCGCCAAGCTCGACGTCGACGCCAATCCGATCACCGCCGGGCGCTTCGGCGTCCGCGCGATCCCGACCATGATCCTCTTCAAGAACGGCCGCGAGGCGGACCGCATCGTCGGATTCCACCCCAAGCCGCAGCTCATGCAGAAGCTCACGCCACACCTCGCCGCGGCGCCCAAGCCCGCTCCGACCGCGAGCGCGCCGACCGCGAGCGCGCCGAGCTCGAACGGACCGACCGCGGGCGCGCCCAGCCAGAACGGATCGACTCCGAGCGCGCAGAGTCCGGACGGCCCCGTGGGTTCGCCCACGAGCAGCAGCCCGAACGCCGGCGTCGGCGTCACGAAGATCCACTAGCGTGCGCGACACGTCCGGTCTGCCAGGCGCGAAGATCCTCGACCCGGTGTGCGGGATGATCGTCGACGTCGCCGATGCCCGCGAGCACGGGCTCTCGCTCGAGATGGACGACCGCGAGTACGCGTTCTGCGGCCCGGGCTGCATGAAGTCGTTCGCGAAGGCGCCGCACCAGTACCGCGCGAAAGTCGACACCTGGGTGGCCGCGCAGAAGAGCTGACGGTCCGCGCGTTCCTTCGCGAAATTCTTAGACGACGGTCTATTCAGGTGGTATCGGTCTGGTGGTGGCAGAGTCTTAGGTCATGCCAAGAACAGCCATCTATGTGGAAGCCGGCTCGAAGCGCGCCTTCGCCGTGGCCGTCGAGTGGCCGGGGTGGTCCCGCGCCGGGCGTAACGAGGAAGAAGCGATCGCTGCACTCCTGGCGTATGGCGATCGCTACGCGGGGGTCGTCAGAGGCGTCGCTCCCTTCAGCTCGCCGAAGGATGCATCCGGGTTCGAGGTCGTGAAGCGACTCAAAGGCGATGCGACGACGGACTTCGGCGCGCCCTCGGCGAAATCGCCGATGGACGCGGCGCTCATCGGCGCGGTCGAGCTCGAGCGACTGGCGAAGCTGCTGGCGGCCTGCTGGACCGCGTTCGATCGAGCCACCAAAGCAGCGCGCGGGCTGGAGCTGCGCACGGGTCCGCGCGGTGGCGGCCGCGACCTCGAGAAGATGAGCGCCCATGTCATGGATGCGGAAAAGATGTATCTCACCGCGCTCGGCGCGCGTGCGCCGAAAGCGACCGCTGCCACGACGACCCGA
>JBDUCG010000036.1:0-11483 GCA_040003565.1 Chloroflexota bacterium
ACGGATCGACCCGCTGTGAAGCGGACCCGCTCTGCGGAAGGGCCCGGTGCCCGCACAACGACCTAACGCGGCTGCGGGTGTCCTCCGACTGAGCGAGGCGACGGGCTCGTCGTCACGAGGTTGGGAAGACGCGGTCGCCGTTGCGGTGAAGGCGAGCGACGTGAAGGCGCCGGTGGGCGTCGAGGTCGCACGCCTGTGGGCGGAATGGGACCGCGGGAAGCTGAGCCGCTTTCACGCGACCGTGAAGGTCGCCTATCGCCAGGCGCTCAAAGCGCCGTCTCGAGCAAAGACCGCGAAGGCCTAGACGCCCATGCGGCGCCGTGGGGCGCCGTCTGCCATCTGTCGCGGTTCTTGACACGCCACTTCGTCCGCCAAAGAATCCGCTTCCGTGGCAGATACAGAGGCTCGCGACATCCTCGCCCGCGTGCTCATCGCCAACGACGGCGAGGTCTTATCGCGTCTGCGTCTCTCCGCTGCGGAGGCTGCGCGCGTCTGCAATGTGACTCCGCGTCAGCTCATCTACTGGACGAAGAAGGGCTTGGTGAAGCCGTCGGCCGACGGCGAGCACGACTACGACGTCTACGCGATGGAGAAGGTGATCCGCATCCGGCAGGCGCTCGCCAAGGGCTACTCCCTCGAAAAGGCGGCGCAGCTGGTGCAGCGCGACCTCACCACCCTTCAATCCGACGCCAAGCGACTCGATGACCTTCCGCCAGAGGACCTCGAAGGTGAGCTGCGTCGAAGGCTCGAGCACCTCGAGCAGCGGATCGTCGTGCTCCGCCGCAACCTTCCGACATCGCTCTCCGTCGCGCGGCTTCGTCGAGCCGTCACCGAGCTCGCGCGCCTCGAGACGATGGGCGAGCTCCGCGAGGGAGCGGACGGCGAGGGTGGAAAGTCCCTGGTGATGCGGCTTGGCCGCGCGGTGGACGAGCTCGAGCTCCTGCTACGCGAGGTCCAAGCCCCGGCCTAGCCCGTACGCTTCGCGTCGTGCCCGACCCCCTCACCCTGATCGCGAACGCAGCGGGAAAATTGACGCGCATCGGTCTCCAGCTCGCGGGCCGTGGGGGTACCGCGCTCCCGGGACTCGTGGCGCTCACGATCGATCCGGACCTCATCGCCTCCCTCGCGAGCGAGCTCGCGCACGGCGTCGTGCTCGTCTCGGGGACCAATGGAAAGACGACCACCGCACGGATGCTGTCGGACATCGTGCGCGCTTCCGGCTGGGCACCGATCCACAACCGCTCCGGCTCGAACCTGGAGCGCGGGATCGCCGGCGCGCTACTCGCCGAGAACAACTGGCGCGGCGAGCCGCGCGGCGACACCGGCATGTTCGAAGTCGATGAGGCGTCGCTGCCGCGCGTCCTCCAACGCGTCAGCCCGCGGGTCGTGCTGGTGACGAACCTGTTCCGCGACCAGCTCGATCGCTACTTCGAGATCGATCAGCTCGCGCGCCGTATCGGCGACGCGATCGCGAAGCTCGATCCGCGCGTCACCGTGGTGCTGAACGCCGACGACCCGATCGTCGCGTGGCTCGGCCAGCGGCACCGCGGACCGGTCGTGTACTTCGGCGTCGACGATCCGAACGTCGGTGGCCGCGTGCCGCAGGCGATCAGCGACGCGACGCGCTGTCCTCGGTGCGGTGCCGCGCTGCATTACGAGCGCGTGATCCTGGCGCACGAAGGCGAGTGGTCGTGCCCGTCATGCGGACTCGCGCGGCCCGAGCGCGACGTGTCAGCGATCCGGGTAGCGCTCACACCGATGTCGAGCGAGCTGCAGCTGCGGACCGCGGCGGCGACGGCCTTCGATCCGGTGCGCGTGCCGATCGCCGGGCTCTATAACGCGTACAACGCGCTCGCGGCGCTCGCGGTCGCGCGCGCGCTCGACATCGCGCTCCCGACGGCGGCCCTCGCGATCGCGAACTTCCGGCCAGCCTTCGGCAGGCTCGAGCAGGTGACGGTCGACGAGCGCGAGCTGCGCCTCATCCTGGTGAAGAATCCCGCCGGCTTCAACGCGGCGATCGGCGCGCTGCTGGAGTCAGGCCGCCGTCCGCGCCTGCTCGCGGCGCTCAACGACCGCGACGCGGACAGCCGCGACGTCTCCTGGATCTGGGACGCCGACTTCGAGACGCTTGCTCCCACGGTCGAGCACGCTGTCGTGACCGGGATCCGCTCGCGCGATCTGGCGAACCGTCTGAAGTACGCGGGCGTTCCGCGCGAGAAGATCGAGGTCGTTGACGGGTGGGGAGGCGCCATCGACCGCGCGCTGGGTGCGGCACCGCTGGGGGGCGAGGTGGTCGTGCTCGCGACGTACACGGCGATGCAGGCGCTGCGGGCCGAGCTAGCGCGGCGCGGTCTCGTTGCGCCGTTCTGGGAGGATTGAGTCGTGGACCTTCGGATCGCGCACCTCTACCCGGATCTCATGAACATCTACGGCGACCGCGGCAACGTGCTCGCGCTCTCGCAGCGCGCGCGCTGGCGCGGCATCGACGTCGACGTACGGGCGTTCACAGCGGGCCAGACTTTCGACGCCGACTGGCCGGACATCTGGTTCTTCGGCGGCGGCCAGGACCAGGGCCAGGACATCGTTGGGGCGGATCTCGCGGGCCCGAACGGGGACGCGCTCAAGGCGTCCCTGGCGAACGGCGCCGCGGCGTTCACGGTCTGCGGCGGCTATCAGCTGCTCGGTCACGAATACATCCCGGAGAACGCGCCCGCGATACCGGGCCTCGGCGTGCTGGATGTCCGGACGCGCGCCGGTAATGTGCGATTCGTCGGCAACCTCGTCGCCGAAACAGCTGACGGCCTGCTCGTGGGCTTCGAGAACCACAGCGGCCGCACCTACCTCGGACCGAACGCGAAGCCGCTGGGCACGATCATCGTCGGGAACGGGAACAACGGCGAGGACAAGACCGAGGGCGCGGTGCAGGGAAAGATCGTCGGAACGTATAGCCACGGATCCTGTCTTCCTAAGAATCCGTGGCTCGCGGACCGTCTGCTCGCGTGGGCGCTCGAGCGGCGTCACGGTGTCCAGAAGCTCGCTCCGCTCGACGATCGCGAAGAGAACGCCGCGAGCGAGCAGGCCGCGGAGGTCGCGAAAGCGCGCCCCTAGTTCCGCGCCCGGTAGCGGCGCACCTTCATGCGGTTGCCACACGCCTTCGGGTCGCACCAGCGTCTTCGGCCGTTCGCGGATCGATCGATGAACAGCCAGCCGCAGCGGCGATTGCCGCAGGCGCGGAGACGCGGCCGGTCGGTCCCGAGCGCGACGAGCGGGGGCACGAGCAGATCGCAGAACGCGGTCCAGCCGTCGTTGGGGCTCTCGAGCGTGCCGTCCGGCGCGAGTCGGTACGACGCGCCATGCAGGAGCGCATCGCGCCGGCGCGCGTAGCTTCGGGTGTCGCCGCGAGCGAGCGCGCGTACCGCGTCGCGAACGAGGCGCAGGCGGCGTAGCTCGGACGGCGGCGGCGCGCCAGCGGGCGCGTCGAACTCGCGACGTGGAGCGAGGAAGTCGCGCGCGGCGCGGGCATCGGCCAGGTGATCGTGCGCTGGACCTTGGCGCACGCCGCTGCGTGGCAACCCCAGGTGTCCCTCCGGACCGTGCGTGCTGCTCGCGATGACGATGAGCGCGTCGACATCGAGCGCCATCTAGTCGACGTGGCGCTGCGCCATGACCCGCAGCGTCGTCGTGCCGACATGCCCGTGACCGTCGGTGGCGGTGACGGTGTACAGGCCCGGCTCGCGGTCGGGGATCCAGAACCCCGAGTCGAAGGTGCCATCGGGATTCGCCGCCGTGTCCCAGACGCGACGTCCGCCAAGGGTGATGCTGATCCTGGACGAGGGCTCGTAGCCAGCGCCGCTCGCCTGCACGGCGGTTCCGATGGGTGCGCCGCCGACCACGTCCGAGACCGTCTCTAGCGTCAGCGCGCTCGCGCCGCCGAACGTGAGGGCGATCTGCGCGCGCGGACTCTTCCCGTACTGGTACATCTTCGCCGCGACGTACGGGCAGACGTCGCTTTCGAGCAGGACCGTGAAGAGCATGACGCGGCTGGTCTCGTCGATCAGGGTGATCCCGCGCACGGTGCGGCCACCCGGCTCAAGGCCCTTGAGCCCGCGGTAACTCGGCGTGCCGTCGGGATTGAGCGTCGACGTTCCGTTCACACGCAGCCGGTAGGCCCGGCGCGCGCTCGTGCCCTCGAGCGGGATGAGCTCGAAGGCGGGAACGTCGAACACATTGGACGCCGCGCTCGCGCCGAACGTGAGAACGATCTGCGTATCGCTTGCCTCCACGAAGCGCAGCTGCGTCTCGGCGCCTGCCAGCCCACCCGACGCCGCACCGCACGTGAGTGGCAGCTTCGCCGAGGGGGTCGGCGCGCACGTCGCCAGCAGGACGGCGAGTGCAAGCGTTCGAGCGATGTGGACCGCGGCGCTCTGTAATTCCCTCATGACGGTTCTGTACGTTACAGCAGACGACTAGTACCGCCGTACCGGTCGCCGCTCCTCTTCGCCACCGCCTCGTGTACTGCTGACATGTGCCGCGATGCGGATGCGAGCGCTGATCGGAGCGACCTTCGTGGCAGGGCTCGCCCTGCCGGCCCTGGCGCTCGTCGCATCGGCGGACGAGGGCTCGCCACTCCGACCGGTGGACGCGGGCCCTCCCCTCCGTCCGCCGGTCACCGTCCTACGCGCCGTCGACCGCGCGCCGTCGACGTCAGCGTTGTCCACCGACGCGCCGAAGAAGGAGCTCATCGTCCTCGTCGGTGGGTACGGCTCCGGGACGGAGGACCAGTTCTTCGATGGGCTCCGCACGCGCGTCGCCGCGCAGGGCGGCTACGACGTCGTTCGCTTCGGCCGGGAACTGGGCGCGTATGACACGTTTGGCGCGGTCGACGCGAATGCGTTGCAGCTGCGCGACAGCATTCGCGCGGCGTCCGTCGGCTACGACGGCGTGCACATCGTCACGCACTCGATGGGCGGCGTCGTCGCGGACCGCGCCTTCGAGCTCGGACTTTCCGCGAGCGACGGCGTCTCGACGTACGTAGCGTGGTCCGCGCCGCATGACGGCGCTCACATAGCACAGGCGGCGCAGACCACGCTCGCGGTCAGCGGGCCCGCGCGCGCCGATACACGCACGTTTACCACCACGTATTTCCGCGATCGGGATCCCGACGACGTCGCCATCCGCGATATGGCGCGACTCCGCGCTGCGGGGCCACCGCCGGGCGTCGTGCGTCTCGATCTGCGTCTCGCGACCGACGCGCTGGTCAGCGCCGCCGACGCGCGCGATCCGGGAGTGGCCTCACGCGTCCTTCTGCCCGCGTCGTGGCGCGAGCTGGAAGGTCACGGCGGCATCTCGCAGAGTGACGAGGCCCTGGACCTCACGCTGGCGACCATCAGAACGCACGCAGTGCCGCCCGACAGGCGCGGCGCCGCGCTCCGCGCCGCGTCCGAAGCCATTGCCCAGACCTTCGACCATTACGCGCAGATCGCTCTCGTGGGGGTCTGTTCGCTGTGCCTGATCGGAGGGATCAGCGGCCTCTTCTGGCGCACGCTCCGTCGCGCGCTCCCGTGGCCGCCGCTCAGCGAGTGAAGAGCGACCGCGGCCAGGCGATCGTCGAGTTCGCGCTCGTCCTTCCGACGCTGCTCGTCGTCGCCCTGGCGATGGTGCTGGTCGCGGAGCTGGGCATCGCCCGGCTCGCGCTGCAGCACGCCACCGCGGAAGCGGCTCGCTCGGGCGCGCTCACCAATGACGACGAGCAGATCCGCGACACGCTCGCTGCGACCGTCGCTCCTCTCGCGCCCGAGCGTGTGACGAGCGCGATCTCGCCGCCGCAGGTGGAGCCGCCGCGCAATGGTGACCCGCGCGGTTCGCTCCTCACGGTCCGCGCGAGCTACACGCTGCCGGTCCCGCTCGGATTCGTCGGGCTGCCGCGCTTCGTCGTGACGGCGAGCGCGTCGCGTCGCATCGAATGGACGCCATGAGCGGCGATCAACGCGGTCAAGCGCTCGTCGTCGCCGCGATCCTCATTGGGATCGGCGCGCTCGCCATCGTTGGTCTACGAACGGTGCAGGATCGAGTGCTCGCGAACGCGGCGGCCCAGGACGCGGGCGAAGCGGCGGTCGAAGCCGCGGCCGCTGTCGTAGCCGACCGATACATCGCCCAGGTCGATCGGCTACGCGCGCATGCCTTTGACGTCCCACGCCCGACCGCCGACGTCGTCGGCCTGCTCGCTGACCCGGCCACGCGTGAGGCAGCGCGAGCCGCCGCCGCCGAGGCCACCGCGAGGAACGGCGAGATCTTCGAGGGGACGGTCGAGGCGCGGTGTAGTGGAAAGACGATCGAGATCGAGCTTCATCACGCGGGCCGCCTGCATCGCGCGGCTCTTCCGGTGGACGCATGCTCCCCGCGCTGACCGCTTCGCGCCGTCGGCTGTCTAATCGGCGCCTCGCGCTTGGCGCGGCCTCGGCGCTGTTGACCTTGGGCGCGCTCGGTGCACAGATGAGCGGGGCGGCCGCGCCGGCGCCGGAGTCGTCCCTCGCCCAGTCGCTCGCGCCTTCGACGTGGGCGATGAGCCTTCCCGCGGCGTGGCTTGCGGCGCCCGTGCCACGCGTGCGCGCCGGCGACCTGATCGACGTGCTCGCCGTGCGCCAGGGAGATCGCGCCTATGCCGTGCCCGTGGCCTACGCCGCGCGCGTGATGGCGGCCGACGACCACGGCATCGTGCTCGAGCTCGACGAGGAAGGAGCGAGCGCGGTCGCGATCGCGCGCGGTGGTGGACTTCTGCTCATTCCACTGCTGCGCTCCACGCGCTGACGCGCTCGGCCGCGCTGGCTCCGCGCGCCGCGATCTGTGGCGGCGACGACCTGCGTGGCGCGGCAGTCGCGCTGGGGCTCGAGGCGAGCGACGGCGGCCGTCCCGATCTGGTGCTGGTGGATCTCCGTGATGCAGCGGCGTGCCTCGCCGCTGCCGCATTCGAATCCACCATCCCGCGCGTCGCGGTCGCGGGCGAGTCCGAACGCGCGCTCGCGGCTGCTCTCGGCTACGAGGCATCTTCGCTGGCGGCCACGTGCGAGCCAGCCGCACTCGGACCGCTCGTGGTCGCCGCGCTCCCGCGGACGCCGCGTCAGGCGACGCGCGTCGTCGTGGTCACGGGCACGCGTGGCGGGGTCGGACGCACGCTCCTAGTCGCGAATCTCGCGCGTCGGCTCGCGTCCCGATTCGGCGTCGCGGCGGTCGATGCGACCGGCAGCGGCGCGCTGGGGTGGTGGCTCGGGTGCGAGCCTCGGACGTGGACCGAGCTCGAGGGGCTCAGTGACGAGCTGACCGCGGAGCACCTCGCCGTCGTCGCGTCCGACAGCGCCGGCGTCCGCGTGATCGGCGGTGCGCCGATCGCGCCGACCCGGGCGCTCGCGGAATCGACGGTGCGCGCGGCGGCGTCGCTCGCCGAGCTCGTCCTCGCTGACGTGCCCGTGCTCTCGGACGAGCGCGCTCGCGCCCTCGCTGCGCTCGCCGACCGCGTGCTGGTGCTCTCGTACGACGATCCACTTTCCGTCGCGGCCCTGGGGACGTGCGAGATGCCCGGCGATGCGTGGCTCATGGCCTCGCAGTCCCGCACTCCACGGATCGGCGAGCGCGTGGCCTTCCGCGCACTGCCACGCGATGAGGCCGCGGTCGGCGCGGCGCTATCGGGCCGACGCGCCATCGGTGGCGCCCTCGGCCGCGCCTACGACGATCTCGCGGAGCTCATCGCTCTCGACGCGTCATGACGTCCGAGGGCGTCCGTGCGCGGCTCGAGCGTGCCATCGTGGCGCGCCTGCGCGAGGCCGAGGACGGAAGGCCGCGCCGCGACCAGCTGCCGGCGGCGCTGCGCGAAGCGCTGTCATCGGAGCGCGTCGTCGTACCGTCGGGCGAGCTGCGCGACCTCGAGCGCTGGTTCGAGGACCGCCTGTTCGGGCTCGCCGCACTCGCGCCGCTGCTTCGTGATGAGCGTGTGAGCGAGGTCATGGTCAACGGGACGCGCGGCGTATGGGTCGAGCGCGACGGACGTCTCGAGGAGACGGGCATCCGCTTCGCGGATCCGGAAGAGATCCTCGTCCTGATCGAGCGACTTGTCGCCCCGCTCGGGCGGCGCATCGACCTGGCGACGCCGCTCGTCGACGCGAGACTGCCCGACGGCTCGCGCGTGCATGCGGTGATCCCGCCGATCTCGCTGCACGGACCGGTGCTCACGATCCGTCGCTTCGCAACGCGCCCGCTCACGCCTGACGACCTGGTGCGCCTGGGCACGTGCTCGCGCGAGACGATGGATCTCCTCATCGCCACCGTGCGCCAGCGGCGCACGATCCTCGTCTCCGGTGGGACGTCGAGCGGCAAGACGACGACGCTCAACGCTCTTGCCTACGCGATCGGCGAGCGCGAGCGAGTCGTGACCATCGAAGATGCTGCCGAGCTGCGCCTGCCGCAGCCGAACGTCGTCTCGCTCGAGACGCGCGCACCGAGCGTCGAAGGGACCGGCACGGTCGATGTGCGTGCCCTCCTTCGCGCGGCGCTGCGCATGCGACCCGACCGGATCGTCGTCGGCGAGGTCCGCGGCGGCGAGGCGCTCGACATGCTCCAGGCGATGAACACCGGGCACCGCGGGTCGCTGACCACCGCGCACGCGAACGGCGCATATCACGCGCTCCTCCGGGTCGAGACGATGGCCCTCATGGGAGGCGTGGACCTGCCGCTTGCCGCGATCCGCGAGCAGATCAAACGCGGGATCGACCTCGTGGTGCACCAGGAGCGGGGCGAGGACGGTCGTCGTCGCATCGTCGAGATCGCCGAGCTCGTCCCAAGCGGTGGCAACGATTACGAGCTGCGTGGCGTCGCGGCGTGACCGCCGTCCTCGCGCTTGGCGCAGCGTTGGCGCTCGCGGCTGCCGTGCTCGACCGCCGCGTGTTCGATGCCGCCAGTCGTCTCGCAACGCGCGCGCGTCGTGGCAATGCGCGCGAAACGCGTGCCTCGCTGCCCGCGCTGGTCGATGCGGTGGCCGCGGCGCTCGCGAGCGGGCTGTCTCTATCGGTCGCGCTGGCTGAGGTCGCACCGACGCTGCCGTCCGGACTCGCCATACCCACACGTCGTGTCGCGTCGGCGCTCATGCTCGGCGCGCCGGTGGGCGAGGCATTCGCTGCGTACGCGGGCGCGGTGCCCGACGAAGACATCGCGCCTCTCGCCGTCGTGCTCACGGCGTTCGCGCGGAGCGGTGGTCGTGTCAGTGGAAGCCTCGCGCGCGTCGCTGCTCTGATGCGCGGCCGGCTCGCGCTCGAGGACGAGCGCGCGGCGCTCACGGCACAGGGTCGGGTGTCCGCGATCGTCTTGGTCGCTCTGGCACCGCTCGGCGCGCTGTTCTTCGCACTCGCCACGCCCGACTACGCGGCGATCTTCCTCGGCGAGGGCCTCGGTCTTCTCGGCGTCGCGCTCGCGCTCGAGATAGCGGGCGCGCTGTGGCTTTGGCGCATCGTGCGCGCGACGACGCCCCCGCCGGATCTCGCGACCTTCCTTGACGCGGTCGTCGTCGGTCTCGAAGCCGGTCTCACGTTCGAGCGAGCACTCGCCGCGCTCGTTGAGCGCGCACCACAGTTCGGACGTCTGCCTGACGCGCGCCGCCTTCTCGCCGACCTCGCGCTGGGGCGCTCCCTGCCTGATGCGCTCCGAGGCTTCGGGCGCGGCGCGGATGATGCGCGTGTCGCCGCGCTCGTGGTGGCGGCGACACGTTTCGGCGCACCGCTCGCCGGGCTGCTGGTCATCCAAGCCGACGCGCTGCGCACCGTCGAACGCCGTCGAGCGGAGGCGGACGCGCGGCGATTGCCGGTGCTGATGCTCTTCCCACTGTCGCTCACCATCCTGCCCGCGCTGCTCCTCGTATTTCTGGGTCCGCCGCTCCTGTCGCTACTCTCCGCGTGAGTGGGTGGTCGAGTGGCGCGCACGATCCTGTTCGGCGCCCTGGCGCCGGCCGCGGTCATCGCCTTCATCCCCGGTCTCATCCTTCGGGCGACCGGCACCGAAGGCGAGGGCGGGGTCCTGCGCCTGATCGGGCTCATTCCGATCGTGGGCGGCATAGCGATCCTGTCGTGGTGCTTCGCCGGGTTCATCGTGGAAGGCGAGGGAACGCCGGCCCCATACGATCCGCCGCACCGCCTCGTGACCGGGCGCCTCTACGGCTGGATGCGCAACCCCATGTACGTCGCCATCGTCATCATCCTGCTCGGCGAGGCGCTCTTCTACGGATCGGTGGCGCTGCTTCTGTGGGCCGCGGGCGCGTGGATCCTCATGAACCTCTTCGTCGTCTGGTACGAGGAGCCGAACCTGCTGAACAGATTCGGTCCCGCGTACGAGGCGTATGTGGAGCAGGTGCCGCGCTGGATCCCGAGCCGGCCACGCGCCGTCGTGCCGCGTCCGCAGCTGAAGCTGGCGACGCTGGTGTACGCGCTGCGCGACGATCAGGTGCTTCTGGTGCAGCGCCTCAAAGAGCCGAACCGCGGACTCTGGGTCGCCCCGGGTGGGAAGGTCGAACACGGCGAGTCGCCAGTCGAGTGCGCGGTGCGCGAGATGCGCGAGGAGACCGGACTGACGATCGAACGGCCGGTGCTCCGCGCGGTCATGACGGAAACGTCTCCGCGCCCGGACTACCAGTGGCTCACGTTCATCTTCGTCGCGTGGGACTTCGACGGGACCTTCACACCTGCGGCGGGAGTGGGCGAATTCCGCTGGGTGCCGATCGACGAAGTGGCGAACCTGCCCATCCCACCAGCCGATGCGGTCTTCTTCCCGCGCCTGCTCGAGGACGGCGCGACGTTCACGGCGAAGTTCGAGTACGACGCCGATCTCAACCTGCTGCGGTCGTCGGAGCTCTAGCCGAGCGCCGGCGTCCTAGACGCGCACCAGCGGGATGAGCTCGCGCTCGCGCGCGGCCATGTTCGGATCGGCCATGCGACGCTCGATCGCCGCAGGCAGGTGCGCGCGGACGGCGGCGCGATCGAAGCCGGCGAGGTAGATCGCAAGGAACGCGCGGACCATCAGCCGCGTCACGCGGCCGAGATCCGCGGCCGCGAGGATCACTACCGTCTGCGCGACGTCGTCGGCCCAGTGGCCGGCACGCGCATTCGCCCAGTCGATGACCAACGTCCCTTCGCCATGAAGCAGCACGTTCTCCGAGTGAAGATCGAGGTGGATCACCGCGCCACCGGGTCCGATGGCGGGAAGCCAGTCGGGCGCCCCGATGCGGTGGAGTCGTCGGTGAAGGTCGGCGAGCGACCGCGCATGTCGGGCGATGGTCCACGGCCTACGCACGAGGTCGGCGGCCATCGTGGGTCCCGTCGCGCGCTCGAGGACGAGATCGGCGCCCCGCACGCTCACGATCTCCGGCGTGGGATAACCGTTGTCGCGCAGGTAGCGCATGAGGGCGACCTCGCGGTCCGGGACGTCACGCCGCCGGTAGCGACGCAGGA
>JBDUCG010000243.1:0-3395 GCA_040003565.1 Chloroflexota bacterium
CACCCACGTCCATCCCCAGAGGATGGCCAAAGGTACCAGGACGGATGCCGTCGCGATCGCGAGCGTGCTGTTCCCGGAGAGCGTGAACTGCGGCGTCTCGATGCGGAATTGCCCAGCCAGCACGTAGATCGCGGCGATGACGAGGCCGGCGATGAGACCTGCGATCAAGCTCACGCCGCAGTTAACGCCGGCCGGTCCGTCTTGCGCGACGCGGACACCCCGTTGCTACCGTTCTGTCGCGCGTGCGGCTAGCGCGCCACGGGCGGTGCGGTGATCGCGGGCACCGCCTCGCCGTGCTTCGAGAACTGCATGTCGAGCGACAGCTCTGCCGCCGACTTGCCCACGTTCGACGCGGAGGCGGGTAGGAAGTTGGCAAGCCCATCGACATCCATCGTGACCTTGACCAGCTGACGCACGATCTGCGAATCGTCGATGCGGATCCAGAGCTCACCCGTGCCCTGAGGATTCGCGATCGACTGCGCTGATGCTCCGGCGCTCTTCCGCAGCTGACCCAGCATCTTCGCCGAGTCGACCTGATAGCGCAGATGCCGAGTCTTGCGTCCGTCGACTTCGGGACGATCGACCTCGACGACATTGCGGATGAGCGACTCGTCGATGTTGCCGAGCGGGTCCATCAGGCTGTTGATCGGTGACGATCCAGCGCCGTCGCTCCACTTTCCCGAGACCCCGTCGTTCGTGAACTCCTTGCCGTCGATGACGATCGTGTCGATGCTGAAGGTCATCCCGCCGAGCGCCACCTGGACGGTCATCCGCGCCTTGTCGGGTAACTGGGCGTCGCCGACCAGCTTGAGGTCGAACGAGGAGGAGACGCCGTTCTGGCCTTTCAGAGCGATCTGGGCGCTCCCGTCGAGATGCGCGGTCTTTGCGCTCTGTAGGTTCGCGATGCCCTTCGCGGTGAGTTCCGCCGCGCTGGGCTCGCGCCCGCAGGCGAGCAGAAGCGCGGTGAGGGTCAACAGGGACGCGACGCGGAAGACGTGCACGCGGCGGAGGATATGAGCCCTCCGTCGCGTGCGGTGTCTTGCGTGTCTCGTTTACGCGGTCTTTGCCTGCTCGTGCACGGGCTTCTTGTCGATCTTCAGGATGGCCAGATCCTTAGCCGGCACGGTGAACGGGATCACGCCGGGGATCAGCCAGTCCGTCCACATCTTGTCGACCTGCGCCTGGAAGTGCTCGACGTCTTCGTCGATGAAGTGCGCGAAGCGTCCCTGCCGCTTCAGGTACTCGTATACCGGCTTGCGTTTCTTGCGACCCTCGGCGATCTGACGCGTCGGGCCGGTGAGGTTGCACACGCCGTCCATGACCTCGTAGAGCGGCCAGATCCCGGTCTCGACCGCGAGGTGGCCGAGCTCCTGGCTGTACTGCGGGTGGTAGTCCCAGCCCTTCGGGCACGGGTCGAGGGTGTGCACGAACGTCGGCCCGCCGAGCTCGAGCGCCTTGCGGATCTTGTTCATCAGGTCCACGGCGTACGCCGCGCATCCCGCTGCGATGTAGCGCGACTCCGGGTGACCCGCGGCGAGCATGCCCGGCACGTTCTTCTTCCAGCGCGTGTGCATGAGGCGCTTCTTGTCGCCTGAAGGCGAGAACGTGGTCACCGCGCCGTACGGCGTCTGGCTCGAGAGCTGGATGTCCGTGTTCGCGTACGACTCGTTGTCGTACAGGAGCACGAGGCAGTTGTAGTCCTTGTGCGTGAGCGTCGCGGAGATCGCGCCGATGCCCATGTCGGCGCCGCCGCCGTCACCACAGAACGCGATGACGTTGATCTTCTCGTTCTTCAGCTTGCCCTTGCGCATGAGCACCTTGAGACCGGCCGCGGTCCCGAGCGCCGCCGACCCGGCTGCGCCGAGCTGCGTGTGCATCCACGGGACGACCCACGGTGTCGTGTAGTAGGTGGTGTTCGCGACGTACATGCAGCCGGTCGACCCGAGCACGATCGTGCGCGGGCCCGATGCTTTCACCATGTGCCGCATCACCAATGCGGACTCGCACCCCTGACAGGTGCGGTGTCCGGAGACGAAGAGCTCTTCGTACGGGACGTCCTTGACGCCCTTGATCTGGGGCAGGTCTTGCGCGGGCATGATCTCTGTTGTCATCTTCTTACTCCCGTACGCCGATCCAATGGCAGGTGTCGCCGGCGGCGAGTCCGCCCTTGCCGGCTGCCATGGTCTTCTCGAAGATCTCGGTCGCCATCGGCTGCTCGATCTCGCGGCCGCCGAGTCCGGCGATGAATCCGACGATCACCGGTCGCTTGTCGAGCGAGTACAACGCCGAGCGGATCTCGTTGTAGAGGACACCGCCGTAGTACGGCGAGCCGAAGCTGTAGTCGCGGTCGATCACGCCGACCGCCTTGAAGCGCTTCAGGCTCTTCACGACCTCCTCGGTCGGGAAGGGGCGGAACCACTTGAGACGGACGAGTCCGATCTTCAGGCCCTGCTCCTTGCGCAGGCGGCGGATCGCGACCTTCATCGGTAGCGAGAGCGTGCCCTGCCCGATGACGACGACCTCGGCGTCCTCGGTCATGTACTCGTCGAGGAACGGGCTGTCGCCGCCGCGTCCGAAGATCTTCTTGAAGTCGGCGTGCGCCTCGCGGATCACGTCGAGCGCGTTGCGCATCGCGGCGTCGTTCTGGCGCCGGATCTCCATCAGCCAGTCCTGGTCGACCTGCGGCGCGATGGTGATCGGGTTATCGGGGTGCAGTAGGCGGTCGCCGAGGTCGAACTTCGGAAGGAACTTGTCGACGGCGGCCTGGGTCGGGATCTTCACGATGTGCTGCGAGTGGGTGAGGAAGGCGCCGTCGAGCCCGATCGCGATCGGGAGGGACACGCGCTTGTCCTCAGCGACGCGCCAGGCCATGAGCGCGAGGTCGAGCGCCTCCTGCGCCGTCTCGGCCCACGGGAGCATCCACCCGAGGTCGCGCACGGCCAGCGAGTCGTTGTGCTCGGTGCCGAACGCGCCAGGGTCGTCCAGCGCGCGGTTGCCGCAGATCGCGACGACCGGCAGGCGCAGGCCGGCGGTCACCGCGATCGCCTCGAACGCGTAGAACCAGCCCACGCCCGAGGATCCGACGAAGACGCGCGCGCCGACGGCGCAGGCGTGCTTCACGATCTCGAACTGGCTGTGCTCGCCGTCGGCGACGATGTATTCGACGTCCATCTTCCCGTTAGCGATGAGCTTGGCCGCGGCCTGCATGACGCCGTCGTACGGACGGATGGGGTAGGCGGCCATTACGTCGACGTCCGCGAGGCGGATGGCCTCGGCGATGGCCTCGCACCCGGTCGCGAGCTGCTCGGTCTCGATCTCGCTCGTCTCGCGTGTCTTGACCTCGACTGCCATTACTCGTCACCTCCCGCTGGTGTGGTGGGGTTCGCCGCGGGATT
>JBDUCG010000037.1:0-11450 GCA_040003565.1 Chloroflexota bacterium
GGGCAGTTCGTGCACGTGCGTCCCGGGGTCGGTTGGGATCCGCTGCTTCGTCGTCCTTATTCGTTCTGCGGCATCGACCGCCGCTCGGGTGAGATCGAGCTCATCGTGAAGCCGCTCGGCAGCGGCGGCGAGTGGATCGCCGAGCGCCATGTCGGCGACAGCCTCGACCTGCTGGGCCCGCTCGGGACCTCCTTCGTGGTGCGGCGCGACACGCGCAACCTGCTGCTCGTCGCCGGCGGCACGGGCATCGCACCCATGCGGGTGATAGCCGAGCACGAGGCGCCACGGCGTAACGTGACGCTCGTGATGGGCGGCCGCTCGGTCGCGTACCTCTGGCCGTCGGACCGGCTGCCCGCCGGCGTCGAGTACGTCACGACGACGGACGATGGCAGCTTCGGCACGCGCGGCCGCGTCACCGACGTGCTGCCCGCCCTGCTCGCGTGGGCCGATCAGCTCCTCGCCTGCGGACCGTGGGCGATGCTCGCGGCGCTCGGTCGCCTGCGCGACGGCGCTGAGCGCGCGGCCGCGACGTTCCCCGGCCGGCGCACCTTGCTCGAGGCGCAGATCGCGGTCGAACAGCACATGGGCTGCGCGATGGGCGTCTGCCGCGCCTGCGTGATCGTCACCTCCGAGGGCAACGCGCGCGTGTGCCGCGAAGGTCCCGTGTTCGCGCTCGGCGACATCGCCTTCGAGGCGGGCGAGCCGGCGACCGTCGGAGTCCACTAGTGCCCTGGCGCCGGCCGCGCAAGCAGATCGAGCGGCCCATCGACGTGCGCCGCTCGCTCGAGGAGTCGCTCGAGACCGCCGCCGAGGGCGAGGAGGAAGACGATCTCGTGGAACTGGCGGACCTCGATGGCGCGACGGCCGTCGAAGCCGCGGTCGGCGAGCCCGACGCGGAGCGCACGCCGACGGAGATCGCGGACAAGCTGCGCGAGAGCCTGGCTGGGGCGGTGATCACCGAAGTGCGCGCCGTCACGCGCGCCCCCGCGGAGACGCTGCCGGAGCATGGTGTCGATCTCTCGGTCGAGGTCGCGCGCGGCCTGTGGCTCAAGAATCCGGTGCTGACCGCGTCGGGCACGTTCGGGCAGGGTGTCGAGTACGCGGAGCTGATCGACGTCGGGCGGCTTGGGGCGATCGTGAACAAGGGCACCACGCCGCACGCGCGGCCCGGCAATCGTCAGTACCGCATCGCTGAGACGCCGGCGGGCATCCTCAATTCGATCGGCCTGGAGAACCCGGGCGCCGAGGAAGTCGCGCGCAAGTACGGAAAGATCTGGGCGAAGCTCGGCGTGCCGGTGATCGTCAACGTCGCCGGCTACAGCGTCGAGGATTACGTCTTCGTGGTCGAGGCCCTCGACGGCACGCCGGGCGTCATCGCCTTCGAGCTGAACGTGTCGTGCCCGAACGTCGAGGGCGGCATGTTGTTCGGCTCCGATCCGCGCCTTGCCGCCGACGTGACCCGCGCGGTGAAGGACGCGACCGACAAGCCGGTCATCGTGAAGCTCACGCCCAACGCGCCGAAGGACGTGGTCGCGGTCGCGCAGGCGTGCGAGGAGGCCGGCGCGGACGCGCTGACGACGATCAACACCGTCCTCGGCTTGAAGATCGACGTGGCGAAGCGGCGCCCCGTGCTCGGCACGGGCAGCGGCGGCCTCTCCGGGCCTGCCATCCGGCCGATCGCGGTCCACCTCACGTTCCAGGTGGCTCAGGCCGTGTCGATCCCGATCATCGGCGCGGGCGGCGTGACAAGCGCGAACGACGCGCTCGAGTTCCTCATGGCCGGCGCATCGGCGGTGCAGGTCGGAACGGCGACCTTCGCGGACCCGACCGCCCCGCTCAGCGTCATCGAAGGTCTCGCGGCCTACGTGCGCGCGCAAGGCCTCGCGTCCATCCGCGACGTCATCGGCGCGGCGCTCCCGCGGGCCGAATGAGCAAGCCGGGCGACTCGTTCGCCTTCGGCCCGCTGGCCCTGCTCGAGAAGAGCTCGCGCGAGCGTTTGCGCAAGCTCGCCTCGAAGCGTCAGCTCGAGGTCGGCGAGATGCTGATCGACGAGAACCATCCACTCGACGAGGCATACGTGATCGTGGACGGCACGATGCGTGTCGTCGGGACCGTCGAGCTCCGCACGCTCGCGATCGTCAGCTCGCCGTCGCTCGTGGGCGAGCTCGTGTTCTTCGACGAGCAGGACAAGGCCGCGACGGTCGTCGCAGACACGCCGTGCACGGCGTTCGTGCTGCCGGGCAAGGAGCTTCGGCTCCTGATGGACGAGCAGCCGATCTTCGCCGCCGCGATGCGCGAGCGGACCGACATGTGGCTGGCGGACGTCTTCCTCAAGCGACAGAGTCCGCTGCGCGATCTGCCCTCGGACATCGTGGCGTCGCTCGCCTCTCAGCTGCGCCCGCGGATGCTCGCGAAGGACCAGCTCGTCGAGGGAAGCGATGACGACTGGTATCTCGTGCGGCGCGGCGCCCTCGAGCCGGTGGACGGCGGCGAGCGCACCGAGCCCGGCGACTTCATCCAGCGTGAGCGCGGGGTCGGGTACGCGGCCGTCGGCGAGACCTGGCTCTACGAGCTGCGTTTGAACGACGTCGCGCGCGAGATCGTCCGCTACCAGGCGCGCCTGCGTGAGATCAAGGAGACGCTCGACGATCGGACTCGCGTGCGGCTGAGCCCGAACCTCACGATCGTCCACGACTCGCGTCTCGGAGGCGCGCTCGTTCGCGACCGGCACAACCGCGCCGTGGTGTCCGAGCGGGTCGCCGCGCTGATACCGGCGATCGATGGCCACACCGACGTGACGCGGCTCACCGAGCTCACCGGCCTCGCGCGCGGTCCCGTCATCGAAGCGCTCGCCGTCCTCATCGCCTCGGGTCTCGCGAACGACGCGTCGCGCTGGCCCGACTTCCGCCCCGACTAGACTCGGCCCTCATGCGTGTCACCGCGGCACCGTCGGTCTCCGAAGAGTGGCGCGCCGGGGTCATTCGCCGCATCGCGGCGGTGCACGCGCTCTGGCAGGAGGCCGTCGCCGATCTCACCGTCGCGCAGGTGAATCACTTCGAGCGGCCGGATGTCCTTCCGATCGCGTTCACGCTGATGCACTGCGTCGTCGGTGAGGACCGCAACGCAGCGCGCTATCTCGGGGCCGGCGCGCTGATCTGGGACGAGCAGGGCTGGGCGGCACGGGTCGGACTCATCGGCGAACCTCCGGTGCGCGGAACGCCGATGGCCGATGCCGAACGCATCCGCCTCGGCGATCTCGATGCGTGGCGCGCGTACCAGACCGCCGTCTTCGCGCGCAGCGAACGCGCGCTGGCGTCGCTCCCGATCGAGCGCTTTTCAGAGAAGGCGATGGACCGTCCACCGGCCGAGAAGCTGAAAGGAGCGTTCATCGCGCTCCTGGTGCCCGAAGGGGACCTCCGCGTGAGCGACGTGTGCGAGGCGTACCTGTTCCAGCACGCGGTCCGCCATCTCGGCGAGCTCGAGCATGCCCGCGCGCTCGTCGGCCTCGGTGGCCTGAGCTAGCGGGCGCGGCGGCTGATCGCCGCCGCGCCCACGAGCAATGTGTCTTAGCGAGTCCGGCGCAAGATCCAGAGTCCGGTATTCATGTCACTCGCGTAAACGAGGCCGGTGACCTCGTCCACGACCACGCCCCAGACCTGTGTCGTGTTGGTGAGCACGCTGCGCTGCGCGGGCTTCACCGGGTTCTGGCCCGCGGGTGGCACGAAGTACGCGACCTCGCGCGGGTGTCGGGCGTCGCTTGCGTCGACGACCCGAACGCCGTCCGTGTACCAAGAGATGTAGATGTCGGTCCCGACCACGAGTGGGTTATGGATGACGTAGTCACCCGCGCCCGGGTCGGAGGAGCCAAGCGAGTTCGTTGTCTTGAAGCTGGAGATCTGGCGCGGGGCGCGCGGATTCGAATAGTCCCAGATGCGCATGTAGCCCCAACCTGGCTCGATGCCGGGGCCGCCCTTGCAGAAGTCCTCGTCGGCGGTGAAGAGCAGCTTGCGCGCGTCGTCGTACGAAGCGGAGTGGGCGTCACCGTCCGCCGATGCCGCGTAGATCGTGCGGCTGAGGAACTTCGGCGCGGTCGGCGTCGTGACGTCGAGCGCGATGAAGCCGGCGTCCCAGTACGAGACGACGAGCAGCTTCCCATCGGCGGAGGGCGTCATCCCGTGTCCGAAGGAGATCGCGAAGCAGCCCTGTCCCGACGCAGGGTCGAGTCCCAAGTCCTTCTTGATCCCGAACGTGGAGACCTCGAACGGCTGGGTCGGATCGGTGATGTCGATGATCCGAGCGTCACCGCGTCCAAGAAGGTCGCGCATGCCGTTCGGTGATGACGCGTCGGCCCTCTCGCTGTACGGGACACTGACGTAGGCGAACGTCCGGCCCAGATCGGTACGCTGGCCGATCTCGAACTCATGCACGCCGCGGGTGCAGCAGCCCGTTTCGTAGATGCCAAGCGTCACCGGATGCGCGGGGTCCGTGACGTCCCAGAGCATGAGTCCGCGCGGGATCGTCAGGTCGAAGCGCGAGCCGCAGACCTGGATCCCGGACGCGGCGATGTCATGACCGGCAAGCGGGCCGTATGGAGCGCGATAGACGACCACGTCCTCGGCTGACGTCTGCGCGGGGTTCTGCAGCGTCGCTGCGCGTTTCGGGTCGGATGGCGCCCGAACGTCGATGACCGCGACGCCGGACTGCGGTGGCTCGGGGCAGAAGCGGTCGTTGCCGGAGGCCCAGTCCTGAAAGCCCCAGTGCCCGACATAGGCATAGCCGGCGTGCACCCAGACGTCGCCATTGAAGCCGCGGTCTCCGATGCTGTCGTGTCCGACGACCTCCATGTTCCACGCGGAGCCCGCCTTCGTGCCGCTGAACGTCTTCTGCGAGTCGCTGAGGATCTGCTGCTCGCCCGGGAGCAGCTCCTGGCTGTTCTTGTCGGGTGCTGCGAGCGTGATCCCGCTGGTCGCGATGCTGAGGATGCCGATTGCGAGCGCGATGAGCAGACGCCGCATGTGCGCCACCTTTCTCCCCTCAGATCTCCCCACCCGATGGCCGCACGCCATCCTAGCGGCGCAGAACCAGACCGATCTTTCCGAAGGTCTGGCGCGGTTCGGCGAAGACGCGCACGTCGCCCTTTCCCTCGGCGACCGCGTCGGGTGTGTGGTTCTCCACAGCGAACTCGACCTCGCTGAGTACAGGGAACCCCGTCAGGAGTCGCGTGCCCATGACGTGAACGAGATGCTGGATCGAGCGGCTGTTGAAGTCGTGGAAGGTCTGCTCCAGCGCGCGGCGCACCAGCTCGCTGCGGATGCGGCCGCCCTGAGGATCGCCGTAGCGCCAATGCACGTCCATGCGGATGGTGAGCGGCCGGTCGGTGAGGTTCGGGAGGCTCGTGTATTCGTCGCGCGCGAATTGGGCGAATGAGCTGCCGGTCGTTTTGAGCAAACGCATTCCCACGATCCCGCTCCGGGCCGCGCTCGCGACGATCTCATCGCCGCGGCGCTCGAAGTCGGCCTCCGATGTCGCGGTGTCGGTGCGCGTCATACGAAAGACGACGTCACTTTCGTTGCGCGGCCCAGTAGCAGGGGAAGAGCTCGTCGGGATGATGGGTGTGATGTGGTGGGCCGGGTCGAGCGCGACCTCGTGCGCGGTCACGCGGATGCGCTCCATCTGCGGATAGGTCTGGAGCAGGCGCTGGCCGAGGAACATCACGTACTCGTCGGCCGAGGTCCCGTCGAAGTCGGCCGCGGTCGCGTAGACGAAGTTCTTCATCGTGTCGGTGGCGACGACCTCGCGGTTGTCACCCTCGGTGTACGCCGCGAGAAAGCGCTCGCCGAAGACATCGATCGTCACGGAGGCCGCGAACGGGGGCGCGGTGCGCCGCGCAAGCCGAAAGAAGACGACCCGTGTCTTGCCGTACTGGATCTCCATCGGCGTCACCGCGCGCGCTCCAACCGGTCGAGCGAGATCGCGAGGAACTCCTCGAGGCCGGTCCGGAGCTCGTCCTCACGGACGCTCGCGAGGCGCGCGCGCAGGACCGGAACGATCTCCGCTTTGGGGCGCCCGGCGACGAAGACCACGAACCGGAAGCCGAACTTCTTCTCGTACGCGTCGTTAAGCTCGTCGAGCTCACGACACGTCGCGTCATCGGCGGCCGCACCCTGCTCGCGCCGCGAGTGCAGCGACAGCGACGTGGGATCGGCGCCGATACGCGGATGCGCGTTGAGCACCGCGACGCGCTCCTCATCGCTCATGCGGTCGAGCGCCACGCGCGCCTTCGCGACGATCGAGCGCGGAGTGCCCTCGTCGGCATAGCGCAGGGCCGCGGCAAGTCCGGGCGCGCGCTCGAACACGGCGGCGAGCCTTCCGGTGATCGGCTCGGACGGCACTAGCTGCCGAGGTACGACACGATGCCGTAGCGCGACACCAGGAGCGGGATGTGCTGGTGTCCATCCTTCAGGCGGACCTCGAGGATCACGACGCCGAGGAACGTGTCGAGCTGGCGCGAGCGGAAATACGCCCCCACGTCGAAGACCAGGCGGTACGTCCCGGCCGGGTGATCGTCGCCCAGCTGTGCGACACGGCCGTCCTTGCCCGTCGTGCCCGAGGCTGCGAGGGTGCCGTCCCGATAGAGCGTGACCTCGACGCCCGCGGCGGGCACGCCGTCGGTCGTGTCGAGCACATGCGTGGACAGCGTCGCTTGCGCCATCGGGCGGGTATCGTACCCCGGCGATGACGACGCTTCGCATCACCGCCGGGCCATACACGTTCATGGCGCGTTGGGAAGAGAAAGACGCGCCGAAGACGGTCGCGGCGGTCCGCCGCATGCTCCCGCTGCGCAGCAAGCTCGTGCACGTCCGCTGGAGTGGCGAATCCACGTGGGTGCCGATGGGCGAAAAGCGCCTCGGCGTGGACTTCGAGAATCACACCAGCCATCCAGCGCCCGGCCAGATCCTCATCTATCCCGGCGGAATCTCGGAAATGGAGATCCTCTTTCCCTACGGCTCGTGCCTCTTCTCGAGCAAGGTCGGCCAGCTCGCGGGCAATCATTTCGCGACCGTCATCGAAGGCAATGATCATCTCGCCGAGATCGGCCGCCTCACGCTCTGGGAGGGCGCGCAGGACTTCCTCGTAGAAGAGGTGTAAGCACGGCCACCGCAGATCTCGCGATCCGCGGTGGTCGGGTCGTCACCGAGGAAGGCGTTCGCGAGGCGGACGTTCTCATCGCGGGCGGGCTCATCGACGCGGTCGTTGAGCCGGGGCACGGCAAGGCCTTCGACGACATCGAAGCGCGCGGCCTGCACGTTTTCCCCGGCGTCGTCGACGCGCACGCGCACGTCAACGAGCCCGGCCGCGAGGAGTGGGAAGGCTGGCGCGCCGCGACGCGCGGGGCCGCCGCGGGCGGCGTGACGACAATCGCGGACATGCCGCTGAATTCGTTGCCGCCGACCGTCGATCAGGCGGCGGTCGAGGCCAAGCAGTCGCACGCGGCGCGCTCGGCGATCGTCGACTACGCCCTCTGGGGCGGTCTCGTCGGCGCCGACCTCGAGACGCTGCTCGCGCTGAAGACAGCTGGCGTCGTCGGGCTCAAGGCGTTCCTCTGCCCGAGCGGCGTTCCCGAGTTTCCGCATCTCGACGCGGAAACGCTCGTTCCCGCGCTCGCCGCGGCAACCGTTGCCGGTCACCTCGTCGCCGCCCACGCCGAGGATGAAGCGCTCGTCGCGAAGGGGAGCGACCAGCTCCATGCGATGAATCGACGCGACCGCGCGGCGTGGCTCGAGTCACGTCCACCGGCCGCGGAGCGCCGCGCGATCGAGCGGCTCGCGGATGCCGCGCGCGAGACCGGTGCGCGCGTGCATGTCGTGCACGCGTCGAGCTCGGCCGCGGTGACCGCGGTCATACGCGCCCGCGAGCGCGGCGCGAACATCACGGTGGAGACCTGTCCGCACTATCTGCTCTTCAGCGCGGAGGACGTCGAGCGCGTCGGCCCGCTGCTGAAATGCGCGCCGCCGATCCGCGACGAGACGTCGCGCGAGCGTCTCTGGCAGCACGTGCTCGCGAGCGAGATCGATCTCGTCGCCTCCGATCACTCGCCGTGCACTGCCGATCTCAAATCGCGCGGCGACAACGACATCTGGGAGGCGTGGGGCGGTGTGACCGGGATCCAATCGCTGCTGCCGGCGATGCTCAGCGAAGGAGTCCACCGCCGCGGCCTGCGCCTTGGCATGCTCGCGCGTCTGGTCTCCGGCGCGCCCGCGCGGCTGCTTGGTCTCTGGCCGCAGAAGGGCGCGATCCAGGCCGGCGCGGACGCGGACATCGCGCTCGTCGCGCTCGAGCGCGAGTGGACGCTCGAGCCCGAGCAGCTGCAGGCGCGGAGCGGCCTCAGTCCGTATGTCGGGCGATCGTTCCGCGGAGCGGTCGTGCGCACGCTCGTGCGCGGCGTCACGGTCTTCGACGACGGCGAATTCGTGGAGGAGAAACGAAGCACGCGCTTCGGCCGTTTGGTGAGGAGAATGGGAGCGTGAGGACGGCGGAGGTGGTCGCGATCGACGAACGGCGCCTGCTGCGCCGTCTCGACGAGCTCGCGCAACGCGGCGCGCTTCCGGGCGGCGGTCTCTATCGCGCGCTCTACACGCCGTCGTGGGTCTCCGCGACCGAGCTCGTCTCGAGCTGGATGAAGGACGCGGGCCTGCTGGTGCGCCGCGACGCCGTCGGCAACGTCTGGGGACGTGTCGAGGGATCGCGCGGTGGTCGCGCCATCGTGACCGGTTCGCACATCGACACGGTGCGCGGCGGCGGCGCGCTTGACGGCGCGCTCGGCGTCGTCGCCGCGGTCGAGGCGGTGGCGAGCCTCGTATCGCAGCTCGGCCGCCCACTCCGCATCCTCGAGGCCGTCGCGATCTGCGAAGAGGAGGGCAGCCGCTTCAACACGAACTTCTGGGGCGCGCGCGCGATCGCCGACCGCATCGAGCCGGACGAGGCCTCGCGCGTGCGCGACGCCGACGGCGTGCTCCTGGCTGACGCGATGCGCATCGTGGGTCTCGACCCAGGCACCGTCACGCAGGCGGTCCGTCGCGACATCGATACGTTCGTCGAGCTGCACATCGAGCAGGGGCCGATCCTCGAGGAGGAAGGTCCGCGCCTCGGCGTCGTTCGCACCATCGTCGGCACCGCGCACCTCGAGGTCGTCGTGCGCGGCCAACCCGATCACGCCGGCGCGACGGCCATGGACAGACGGCGCGACGCGCTGCTCGGTGCTTCCGCGATGGTGCTCGCCATCGCCGAGGTCGCGCGCGAGATGGGTCCACCGGCGGTCGCGACCGTCGGCACCATCGGCGTCGAGCCCGCGCAGGTCAACGTCGTCCCCGGCGTCGCCCGCTTCACCGTCGACGCGCGCCACAGCGACAACGCGCAGCGCGCGCAGCTCGTCGCTGAGATCACCAAGGTCTGCAAGGTCGTAGGTCGCGAGCGCGAGCTCGCCGTCGATGTGCGCACGCTCCGGGACCGGCCGCCAGTCCAGCTCAACGAGCGCGCCACCGACATTGCGCGCCGCGCGTGCGTCGCGTGCGGCGTCACACCACGCGAGATGACGAGCGGCGCCGGTCACGACGCTCAGGTCCTGAGTGCCGCGGCCCACGCCGCGATGATCTTCGTTCCGAGCATCGGCGGCCGTTCACACTGCCCGGAGGAGGCGACGGCGGCGGAAGACGTCATCCTCGGCACGCGTGCCCTCGCCGCTGCGCTGCGCGAGCTGGCGTACACCTAGTGGCGATCCTGCTGCGCGGCGGCACGCTGCTTCCGATGAGCGACGGCGCGCGCGCGACGCCGGGGGATCTCCTCGTGAGCGGAGCGCGTATCGCGCAGCTGGGAACGGTCGACCAGATGCCGCCGGACACCGAGATCGTCGATTGCTCCGGCTGCTACGTGATGCCCGGTCTGGTGCAGACGCACGTGCACCTGGTGCAGACGATCTTCCGCGGCCTGGCCGAGGATCTCGGTCTGCTCGATTGGCTGCGGCGCTTCATCTGGCCGCTCGAAGCCGCGCACGATGAGGCGTCGGTCCGAGCGTGCGTGCGACTCGGGCTCGGAGAGCTCATCACGACCGGCACGACGACGATCCTCGACATGGGAACGACGCGCTGGGGCGATGTCGTGGCCGAGGAGCTGATCCGTTCCGGCATCCGCGCGCGGTTCGGCCAGGCGATGATGGACATGGGCGACGGCGTTCCTCCGAGTCTGCTCGAGACCACCCGGGACTCGCTGGACGCGAGCGCCGGCCTCGTGAAGCGCTGGAGCAAGTCCGGCGCGGGCCGCATCGGCTACGCGTACGCCCCGCGCTTCGCGCTCTCGTGCACGCGCGAGCTGCTCGAGGCCGTCGCGATGCTGGCGAAGATGAGCGAAGTGCTCGTGCACACCCATTCGAATGAGAGCCGCGAGGAGCGCGCCGCGGTGCAGGGAGTGACCGGCATGTCGCCGATCGGCTACCTCGCGCAGGTCGGGATCGCGACGCCACGGACCGTGATCGCGCACGGCGTGCACGTCGACGACGAAGAGCTCGCGATCCTCCGCGAGAGCGGGAGCGCGGTCACGCACTGCCCGTCGTCGAACCTGAAGCTCGGGTCAGGCGTCGCGGACGTGGTGCGGCTGCGGCAGGCGCGCGTCACCGTCGGCATCGGGGCCGACGGCGCGGCCTGCAACAACGAGCTCGACGGCTTCGAGGAGGCGCGCCTGGCGACGCTGCTCGCGCGCACGCTGCGGGGTCAGGGTGCGCTCACGGCGGGCGACGCGCTCGGCATGGCGACGCGTGAGGGCGCGCGGGCTCTGCATCTCGAAGAGGAGACCGGGACGCTCGCCGTGGGTCGCCGCGCCGACGTCGTGGTGATCGATAGCGAGCGGCTCGCGGGACCTGGCGGGGATCCGGTGGCGCGGATCGTGTTCGGCGGCGGGTCGCGCGGCGTGCGCGATGTTCTCATCGACGGCACGTTCATCGTTCGGGGTGGCGCACCGCTGTTGTTCGATCCCGCGGAGGTCCGAGCGAAGGCCGCCGAGGCGCTACCCGCGCTGCTTGAGCGCGCGCAGGTCGCCTAGCTCGCGGCGGCGCTGTGCGTCGCGGCCGTGGCGACGCGGTTCAGGAGCTGCGCGAAGTCGAAGGGCTTCGGGAGCGTCGCGTGGATTCCGGGAAGCTCAGTCCGGCTCGGCGTCACCGCGGAGACGACGATCACCGGCGGATGGTCGCCCGGGAGGTCGCGCATCTTCGCGTAGAACTCGTAGCCGTTCATGACCGGCATCATGAGATCGAGCAGGATCACGTCGGGCTCCCACGAGAGCCAGCGCAGGGCGTCGCTGCCGTCGCACGCGCACGCCACTTCGTAGCCCTCCTCGCGCAGCAGGATCGCGTAGAAGTCACGGAGGTCCGCGACGTCTTCAACGACCAGCACGCGAGCCGG
>JBDUCG010000244.1:0-3392 GCA_040003565.1 Chloroflexota bacterium
TGACCCGCGGTCTGCGCGAGGGGATGAAGTCGCAGACGCTGCGCGGCGTCACCGGTTCGGGCAAGACCGTGACGATGGCGAAGGTCATCGCCGAGGCGGGCCGTCCCGCGCTCATCCTCGCGCACAACAAGACCCTCGCGGCCCAGCTCTACGGGGAGTTCAAGGAGTTCTTTCCGAGGAACGCCGTCGAGTATTTCGTGTCGTACTACGACTACTACCAGCCCGAGGCATACATCGCTCGAAGTGACACGTATATCGAGAAGGACTCCTCGCGGAACGAGGAGATCGACCGGATGCGCCATGCGGCGACGCGCGCGCTCTTCGAGCGGCGGGACGTCCTCATCGTGGCGTCGGTCTCGTGCATCTACGGCCTTGGAGCGCCGGTCGACTACGGCGCGGTCACGGTGCGACTGAACAAGGGTGAGCGCGTGCGCCGCGACACGGTCCTCCGCCACCTCGTCGACATCCAGTACGAGCGGACGAACAGCGATCTCGTTCGCGGCAGGTTCCGCGTCCTGGGCGACACGCTCGAGATCCAGCCGTCGTACGAGGAGCTCGCGGTACGGGTGGAGTTCTTCGGCGACGATGTCGACCGCATCACCGAGCTCGACCCGCTCACCGGCGAGGTGCTGGCGGAACGCGACCGCATCGACATCTATCCGGCCCGCCACTTCGTCACGCCGCGCGAGAAGCTCATGGAGGCGGTCCGCGACATCGAGGCGGAGCTGGTCGACCGCGTGAAGGAGCTCGAGGACCACGGGCGGCTGCTCGAGGCGCAGCGCCTGCGGCAGCGCACGAACTTCGACCTCGAAATGATGCGCGAGACAGGGAGCTGCGCGGGCATCGAGAACTACTCGCGGCATCTGTCGCGGCGGCCCGCCGGCAGCCGCCCCTGGACGCTGCTCGACTACTTCCCACCCGACTTCCTGATGTTCGTGGACGAGTCCCACATCAGCATCCCGCAGGTCCACGGCATGTGGGGCGGCGACCGCTCGCGCAAGCAGATCCTCGTCGAGTACGGGTTCCGCCTGCCGAGCGCCCTCGACAACCGCCCGCTCACCTTCGAGGAGTTCGAGGCGCGCCTCGATCAGACGATCTTCGTCTCGGCGACCCCGAGCGCCTACGAGATCCAGCGCTCCGGCCAGGTCGTCGACCAGATCATCCGGCCGACCGGGCTCATCGATCCCGAGATCGACGTGCGCAAGACCGATGGCCAGATCGACGATCTGCTGGCCGAGCTGCGGTTGCGCGTCGACCGCGGTCAGCGGGCGCTGGTCACCACGCTCACGAAGAAGATGGCCGAGGACCTCGCCGATTACCTCCGCGAGATGGGGATCAAGGTGCAGTACCTCCACTCGGAGATCGAGACCATCGAGCGCGTCGAGATCCTCCGCGACCTCCGGCTCGGCGTGTTCGACGTCGTCGTCGGAGTGAACCTCCTGCGCGAAGGGATCGACCTCCCCGAGGTGACGCTCGTCGCGATCCTCGATGCCGACAAGGAGGGCTACCTGCGCTCGGAAGGATCGCTGATCCAGGTCATCGGCCGCGCCGCCCGCCACGTCGAGGGCCGCGTGATCATGTACGCCGATCGCATGACGGCCTCGATGCGCGCCGCCATCGACGAGACCGATCGCAGGCGCGAGGTCCAGCTCGCGTACAACAAGGAGCACGGCATCGATCCGCAGACGGTCGTCAAGGCCATCCGCGACGTTGGGATGCGGCTCCGTCAGGTCGCCGAAGTGGAGGGCGTCTACGAGAAGGGCGGCCGTCCCATCGCCGCCGGCGAGCTGCCAAGGGACGAGCTCGCGCGCCTCATCAAGGATCTCGAGCTGCAGATGAAGACCGCGGCCAAGGAGCTCGCATTCGAGAAGGCAGCGGCGCTGCGCGACGAGATCGTCGACCTACGTGGTCTGATGGTCCTGCAGGCCGGACCGGAGGGGCTCGATGATTCCGGGGTGCCGACCGGCCCGCGCACGACGAAGCGCGTGATGGGCCGGCGCCGGAGGGGCAGCTGATGCTGACGATCCTGATCCCCGTCGCCGTCATCGCGCTGATCGTCATCATCGGAGTCATCGCCTTTCAACGAGGCCGCGACGGGATGGACCTGACGCCGCAGGCAATGCTCCGCGCATACCTGTACGTCGGCTCCTTCGCCGGCGTGATCGCTCTCGCGTTCGGCCTCTCGGCGCTGCTCAACGGCGCGCTTGCGTCAGCCGTGGGCAACCAGATCGTTTACGGCGGAGCGCCCATCCCGGCGATCGCCCCGCTACAGCCGTGCCCGGCCGGGGTGGTGTGTCCCCCGCAGCCGGATCCGGCGTCGATCGCGCAGCGCCAACAACAGGAGAACGATCGCCGCCGCCAGGAGGACCTGCTGCGCGGCGCCACGTTCACGGTGTTCGGCGCGCTCTTCTACGGTGCTCATCGCGCCGCGCGCAACACGATGTATCCGCGCGGGCACGGACCTGGCGGTGGAGATGGACTCCGTCGCGCGTACCACTTACTTGGAACGATCGTGTTCGGCATCGGCGCGATCGCGCTTCTGCCGGCCGGTCTGTACCAGGTGCTTGCCAACTCTCTCCTGACGCTGCCGCCTGACTCGTTCCGCCAGGGCGTGGCCGACACACTGACCGGCGGCATCGTCAGCACGGTGCTGTGGCTGCTCTATCTGCGGGCGGTGCTCGCCGATACGCGTGCTGGCGCAGCAGCGACACCGAGGGAGCCCGCGTAGTGCCCGTCACTCACATTCACGTCAAAGGCGCGCGCGAGCACAACCTCAAGAACATCGAGATCCAGATCCCACGCGACAAGATGGTCGTGATCACGGGGCTCTCGGGATCGGGCAAGTCTTCACTTGCGTTCGACACGATCTACGCCGAGGGTCAGCGACGCTACGTCGAGTCGCTTTCGGCGTACGCGCGCCAATTCCTCGGTCAGATGGAGAAGCCCGACGTCGATTTCATCGAAGGGCTCTCGCCCGCCGTCTCGATCGATCAGAAGGGGACGACGCGCAATCCGCGGTCGACGGTCGGCACCGTCACGGAGATCTACGACCACCTCCGGCTGCTGTTCGCGCGCGTCGGCGTGCCGCACTGCCCGAACCACGGAGTGCCGATCGTCGCGCAGACGGTGCAGGAGATCGTTGACCAGGTCCGCGAATACAAGGAAGGCTCGCGTCTCCTGATCCTCGGTCCGCTGGTCCGCGACCGGAAGGGCGAGCACCAGCAGCTCCTCGTCACCGCGAGGCGCGGCGGCTTCGCGCGCGTGCGCGTGGATGGCTCCGTCCGTGACCTCAGTGAGGACATCACGCTCGACAAGATGAAGAAGCACTCGCTCGAGGTCGTTGTCGACCGCATCGTGCTCAAGCGTGGCGAGGAGGCGGAGGCCGATCGCTC
>JBDUCG010000245.1:0-3389 GCA_040003565.1 Chloroflexota bacterium
GCTACAGCTCGCCGGTCGCGGCGTAGCGGTCGGCGACCGTCAACGCTTCGTCGATCGCCTTCACGCCGAATGCGATCTCGTCCTCGGTCACATTCAGCGGCGGCGACACGAACAGCATGTTCCAGCGGTTGAGGATGTAGACGTCGCGCTGCATGAGCGCGTTCCTCATCGCCGTCTGCAGCTTCGCCGACGGCCCGTTCCAGCGCTCCAGCATCTCCTTGGTCTTCCGGTCTTTCACCAGCTCGATGCCGATGAAGAGACCCTTGCCGCGGACGTCGCCGACCGACGGGTGACGCTCGGCCACTTTGCGCAGCTCGCGCATCAGGAGCTCGCCGCTGCGGGCGCCGCGCTCGATGAGACCTTCCTCGCGATACGCCTCGATCGTCGCGACGCCCGCCGCGCACGCGAGCGGATGGCCCGCGTACGTGAGACCGGCCCATAGGACGTTCGTGTCGAAGTGCTTCGCGATCGCGGCGTTGACGATGACGCCACCGAGCGGGACGTACCCAGAGTTCACGCCCTTCGCGAAGGTCAGCATGTCCGGCACGACGCCCTCGTGCTCCGCCGCGAACCACTTGCCGGTGCGGCCGAAGCCGGTCATGACCTCGTCGAGGATCAGCAGGATCCCGTACTTGTCGCACAGCGCGCGCAGGCCGCCGAGGAAACCCTCGGGCGGGACGATGAGACCGGAGCTTCCGACGATCGGCTCGAGGAAGATCGCGGCCACGTACTCGGGTCCCTCGTACCAGAGCACCTCCTCGACGTGCGCGAGCGCCTTCTGCGCGTCGTTGCCGAACATCGAGCGGTACGGATCGGGGTTGAGGAAGCGGACGACGCCGGTGATGCCCGGCTCGTTCGCCCACCGGCGGTTGTCGCCGCCGAGCGTCGCGGCGCCCTGCGTCTGGCCGTGGAACGAGCGCCACTGCGTGAGCACCTTGTGGCGCTTCGTGTACATGCGCGCGATGCGTAGCGCGTGCTCGTTCGCCTCGCTACCGCCGGTGGTGAAGAGCGTCTTGGTCAGGTCGCCGGGCGTGATGTCGGCCATGAGCCGCGCGAGCTCGGCGCGGCTCTCCTCGCCAAAAGACGGGGTGACGTAGCAGAGCTTCTCGGCCTGCTCCCGGATCGCGCCGACGACCTTCGGGTGGCCGTGGCCGAGATTGACATTGACCAGGCCGGAGGAGAAGTCGAGGATGCGCCGCTCGCCCGCGTGAAGCCACGATCCTTTGGCGCCGGTGATGACCAGGGGCGACAGCGCGCCCTGCGCCGACCAGGAGACGAGGACGTGGTCCTTGGTGTCCTTGATGGTCGCGGACGTGTCGGTCGGCCGCTTGGTGTCGAGCGCCATGAGAAAAAGGAGCATACGCTCCCCTTCGCTCATGAAATTCGGCTTTCAGCTGTGGCCACAGAACACCACTTGGCCGGCGATGCGCGACGCCGCGCAGCTCGCGGATCGCACCGGCGTCGACTCCGTCTGGACGTGGGATCACTTCTATGCGCTCTCCGGCGAGGAGGAGCGGCCCAACTTCGAGGCGTGGACGATCCTGGCCGCGATCGCCGCCGTCACGCAGCGCGTGCAATTGGGCGCGATGGTCTCCGGCGTCACGTACCGCCATCCCGCGGTGCTCGCGAACATGACCGCGACGCTCGATCAGGTCTCGAACGGCCGCGCGATCTGTGGCATCGGGGCCGCGTGGAACCAGACCGAGCACAAGGCGTACGGGATCGAGCTCGGAACGCCGGGCGAGCGCTCGCGGCGCTTCGCCGAGGCCGCGAAGATCATTCGCGCGCTCTTCGATGGAGAGCGCCTCACGTACAAAGGCAAGTACTACACGCTGAAGAACGCGGTGCTGAACACGCGGCCGGTGCAGAAGCGGCTGCCGATCATGATCGGCGGCGGCGGCGAGCAGAAGACGCTCCGCACCACGGCGCGCTACGCCGACATGTGGCACGGCTTCGGTCCGCCGGAGACGATGACGCGCAAGCTCGAGATCCTCCAGCAGCACTGCGCCGATGCTGGACGCGATCCCTCGGAGATCGAGCCGTACGGTGGAAGCTGGCTCGTCATCCGCGACACGAAGGCGCAGGCCGAGGGTGTGCTGACCGAGATCGCGAAACACCACCCCGGCATGACGCGACCCAATGCGTTCACCGGGACCGTCGACGAGGTCGCGGCGTTCCTGAAGCAGTACTGGGATGTCGGCATCCGCGGACTCATCGTCGGGTTCGCGTACCCGTACGACCTGGAGACGATGGAGCGACTCGCGAAGGACGTGCGACCCCGCCTCGAACAGCTCGGGATCGCCGCCTAGACGTGGACGCGAGCCAGATCGCCGACGTGCTCGCGCACTCGCCGGTCTTCGCGCCACTCGCGCAGCGCGAACGCCTCGAGCTCGCCGCGCGGATGCGCGCGAAGCACTTCCAGCGCAACGAGGTGATCTTCCATCGCGACGACCCGGCGGGGCACGTGTATCTCATCGCGTCCGGCACCGTGAAGGTCTCCGTCCCGGAAGAGGGTGGACAGGAGGTCGCGATCGCGCTGCACCGCGGCGGCGACGTGTTCGGCGAGATCTCGCTTTTCGATGAGGGACCACGCTCAGCCACCGTGACCGCGATGACAGAGACGATCACATTCGCGCTCGCGAACCGCGACTTCATGGACGTGCTGCGCGGCAGCCCCGATGCGATGCGGCAACTCCTCGCGCTCCTCGCGCGGCGCATCCGCCTCAGCACCGGCCACATCGAGGACCTCGTGTTCCTTGACCTGGCTGGACGCGTCGCGAAGTTGCTGCTCGATCAGAACGAGCTGCTCGGAGGGACGAATGTCATCACGCTGACCCAAGAGGATCTCGCTGCGTTCGTCGGTGCGACGCGCGTTGCGGTGAATCGAGTGCTCGTCGATCTGGAGCGCCGCGGCGGGGTGAAGCTAGGCCGCGGTCACATCGACATCGTGGACCCGGCGCTGCTAAAGAAAGAGATCCGCTACTAACGAACGAGCGGCCCTCTCGGGCCGCTCGTCGTATCCCACCGTGCCGCGTGAGCTACGAGGACAGTGAGGAACCGCCGCTGTGATCGTCGACGTTGCCCTCGCTGGCCGACGGACCGGCGGTGTCATCGCCGCTCCAGGTCGCTTCGCGACCGCTGGTAAGCCCCTCGTCGCCGACTGACGTGTTGGCGACGCTCGGGTCGTATCCAACCTTCGTGAGGTAGCCCTCCGAGGACTCGTCGATGAATGCGTCGGTGCCGGCCGATCCGGCACTCACGTCGGCGTTCGCATTCGCCGCGAGGAAACCGTTGGGGTCGTCGTGGATCACGTTCGCCCTGGTGACCGAGCCGCCTGCGTCCGCGTTCGCGGCGAGGAAGCCGTCCGGGTCGTCGTGGATCACGTTCGC
>JBDUCG010000246.1:0-3388 GCA_040003565.1 Chloroflexota bacterium
GGGAAGACGTCGCTCGCGAACGTCATCGCACACGAGCTGGGCGTGCCGATCCGCATCACCAGCGGCCCGGCGATCGAGCGCGCGGGCGATCTGGCGGCGATCCTGACCAACCTCCAGGCGGGCGAAGTGCTCTTCATCGACGAGATCCACCGCCTGCCACGATTGGTCGAGGAAGTCCTCTACCCGGCGATGGACGTCTACCAGCTCGACATCGTGATCGGCAAAGGTCCGGGTGCGCGCACGCTGCGGCTCCCGCTCCCGCGTTTCACGCTCGTGGGCGCGACCACGCGCATCGGCCGCCTTTCGTCGCCGCTACGCGACCGCTTCGGCGCCACGTACAAGCTCGATCTCTTCGAGACCGAAGCGCTCGAGAAGGTCGTGCGCCGCTCCGCGCGCATCCTCAGCGTGGAGATCGAGCCCGCCGCCGCGCACGAGATCGCGCGCCGCTCGCGCGGCACGCCGCGCATCGCGAACCGCTGGCTCAAGCGCGTGCGCGATTTCGCTCAGGTCAGACACGATGGGCGCGTCACGCTCGCCGTGGCGCGCGAGGCGCTCGCAGCGCTCGAGGTCGACGACGTGGGTCTCGATGCCGTCGACCGCATGCTGCTGGCGGCGATCATCGACAAGTTCTCGGGCGGTCCCGTGGGCCTCGAGACGCTGGCGGCCGCGCTCAGCGAGGACGCCGAGACCATCGAGGACGTGTACGAGCCGTACCTGATGCAGAAGGGCTACCTGAAGCGGACCCCGCGCGGCCGCGTCGCCACGGAGCACGCCTACCGGCATCTCGGCCGCACGCCACCTGCCAACGGGGCCACGCTCTGGGATGGCGCGCATGCGGACGACGGAGCGAGGTCAGAGGAGTGATCGGCGAGAGTCGCTTCGAGCTGGAGCGTGCGATCACGCAGAACGAGCTCGAGCTGCACTACCAACCGATCTTCGATCTCAGCGGCGATGCGCTGCGCGGTGTCGAGGCGCTCGTCCGCTGGAAGCATCCCGAGAAGGGCCTTGTGTCGCCGCTCGCGTTCCTGCCGACCGCGGCGCGCGAAGGCCTGATGCACGCGCTCACGTCCTGGGTGCTGCGGGAGGCGCTGCTCCAGGCGAGCGTCTGGCGCAAAGATGGGATCGCGCTGAACGTCTCGGTCAACATCGCGGCGAGCGATCTCCGGGACGCGCGCTTCGTGCGCCTTCTGGATCGAACGCTGAAGATCACCGCCGGCACGTCGGCCTTCAGCGCGGAGATCCGGGCCGATGAGAGCGCGGAAGCGTCCACGGCGGGTCTGCGCGAGCTCGCATCGCGCGGCATCCCGATCGCGCTCGATGATGTGACGAGCGTGACGCAGCTTGACGGTGTGGCGGATTGGCCGCTCGCGACGGTCAAGGTCGGTCGCGAGATCATCGGCCACGCGCTCGACGATGCGCGCGCAGGCGAGACGGCCCGCGCCATCGCCGGCTACGCCAAGGATCGGCACATCGGCCTCATCGCGGTCGGCATCGAGAGCAAGGAGATGCTCGGGCTCGCGCGCTCGCTGGAATGCGTCGGTGTCCAGGGGTATCTACTCGCGCGGCCGATGGCGAGCCCGGAGCTCCGGCGCTGGGCACGGGCTCGGCCCTGAGGCGCACGCTGGCTTTGGCGCTCGCGACCATCGTCGCGTGCGCACAGCCTGCGACGGTGCCCACAGCGACGCCCGGCGCAAGCCCTTCGCAGTCCTCGCGCACCAGCGCACCGACCGCGACGCCGACAGCGACACCGACGCCGTCGCCGCGCGTCGGTCCCGCCGTCGTCGAGAACGTGCAGCTCGTCGCGTCCGGCCTCGAGGCGCCGTGGGCCGTCGCGCTCGCCCCCGATGGACGCCTCTTCGTGACCGAGCGACCGGGCCGGGTACGCGTTGTCCGCATGGGGCCGGGCGGTGGACTCGCCGCGCGGCCGTGGGCCACGCTTCCCGCGCGCGCGAATCCCGATGCCGAGCGTGGCCTCCTTGGGATCGCGCTCGATCCGGACTTCGCGCGGACCGGCTTCGTCTACCTGTACTACTCGTACGCGGGCGCCGGCGGCGCGACGCTCAATCGTCTTGTTCGCATGCACGATACGAACGGCGCGGGAACGGACGAGACGATCCTGCTCGATAACATCCCGGGCTCGTCGAATCACGACGGCGGTCGCATCGCGTTCGGACCCGACGGAAAGCTCTACGTCGCCACCGGCGACGGGGAGCAGCAGGCGCGCGCCCAGGACCGCAGCTCGCTCGGCGGAAAGATCCTGAGACTCGAGAAGGACGGCAGCGTACCCGCGGACAATCCCTTCGCGGGCTCGCCGGTGTATTCGCTCGGCCACCGGAACGTGCAGGGGCTCGCGTTCCAGCCGGACACCGGTGTCCTCTTCGAGACCGAGCACGGGCCGAGCGGATTCTTTCCGGCGTGCTGCCAGGACGAGGTGAACCGCATCGAGGCCGGCGCGAATTACGGCTGGCCCACCGTGACGGGCAAGCCTGGCGACCCGCGCTTCCGCGATCCGGTCGCGTGGAGCGGCAACATCGACACGTGGGCGCCTTCCGGTGCGGCGTTCGCGACACGACCCGGTCCGCTTCGCGGCTCACTTCTCTTCGCGACGCTGCGCGGCCAGCACCTGCATCGCATCGTCCTCACGCCGGACGGGCGAGGCGTGGCCTTTGAAGAGCGGCTGCTCGTCAACCAGTACGGCAGGCTGCGCGACGTGTACGAGATCGCGTCCGGTGAATTCCTCGTGCTCACGAGCAACCGCGATGGTCGCGGGCGGCCGGCGGCGGACGACGATCGCGTGCTGCTCGTGACGCTCCGCTAGCTGCTCGAGCGATAGGGGTCCGTGAGACAATCGATGCTGTTCGCGTGGCTCGCTCGGCGCTGAGCGGGCCGGAAAGGGGCGACATGGCCACCGAAGACACCACGGCAAAGGCGGAGAAGACGCCGTCGCCGATCGTCGCCGAGGCCGAGAAGCAGGAGAAGATCCTCAACGCGCTTCAGGCCGTGCTCGATCCTGAGATCGGACTCTCCGTCATCGACCTCGACCTTATCCGCGAGGTCGTTTTCACCCCCGAAGAGGCCGAGGTGCGGATGGTGCTGACGACGCCGTTCTGTCCGTACGGACCGATGCTCATCAACCAGATCCAGTCCGTGTCCGAGCAGGCCGCGGAGATGCCGGTGAAGGTCACCGTCCTCCCTGACCACTGGGAGCCCCCGCCCTGGCTGCGCTAGCTCCGAAGCCGCGGCCCCGGAGTCACTTCGCGGTCAAGTTCGCCGCTGGGGCGATGCGCATCGCGGCGCTCCTGTTCCTCGTCGGCGGCGCTCTCGGTATCTATGGCGCGAGCCAGTACCAGGCGCCCGAAGGCACGGTGGCGCTCTTCCCGGGCGTCTT
>JBDUCG010000038.1:0-11360 GCA_040003565.1 Chloroflexota bacterium
AGGGCGATCGTTTCGAAGAGCTCGTGGATGCGCGCCAGAAGGCCGGTCTTCGCGCCTCGCTCGATATCCGTGCGCGCGACTACCTGCAGGCGATGCGTCTGCGCGTAACGCTGTCGGCCGCGTTCGCCGAGATCTTCAAGGACGCCGATGTGATCCTCTCCGTCGGTCGCACCATCACCGCGACGCCGATCGCGCAGCCGCTCGACCAACCCGGCGCGACCGCGAGCAATCCGGCGCCTTCGAAACGGCCTGGCAACACCGGCCTCATCGCGGCGGGCAATCTCGCGGGCCTGCCCGCGATCTTCTTTCCGTGCGGCTTCGGGACCGATGGACTGCCCGTGGGACTCCAGCTCGTCGGCCCGCCGTTCTCCGAGCCGCTCCTCGTCGCGCTCGCATCCGCGTACCAGCGCGCAACCGATCACCACACGAAACGTCCGAAGGATTAGGCGCCGATCCACCCGGTGGGCCCGAGCTAGAACGGAGCGGCGGGACGTTCGGGGTCGGGCCTTCTAGAGCGAGCGCGCCACCTCGCGAAGGGCTCGTACGCCCGCGACCTCGAACTTGTAGGGGAACATGATGTTCGCGTGGTCGATCCCGCCGGCGGCGATGGCGCGCAGGCGCGTGCCGACTTGGTCTGGCGTTCCAACGATCATCGCGGGGCGCGCTTTGAGCCATTCCGCGCCGGTCGTTTTCGTGCGGGCCGCGACTTCGCCGGCGATGTCGTCGACCTCGCGCCGCGTTGGCGCCACGAGCACCTGAACGAAGAGGCTGCGCTTCAGCGTGGCCGGGTCGCGACCGACGGCCTTGCATGCGACGGGGAGCTCTTTGTTCAACTCTTCGATCCGTGGCTCCGGGGCCTGTCCGGGATTCGACATGTTGAACGCGTGTGCGTACTTCGCGGCGATCCGCATCACGCGCGGCTTCGTGCCGCCGATCCAGATCGGCAGCGGCGTCTGCAGCGGCTTCGGCGCGCACACCGCGTCCTCGATCCGGTAGTGCTTGCCGTGGTACGTCGCTCTCGGCTCGCGCCATAGCCTCGTGCAGATCTCGAGGGTCTCCACGAGCTGCGTGACGCGCGTCGGCGCGTCCGGGAACTCATACCCGTACGCCTTGTACTCGATGTCCTTCCAGCCCGCACCCACGCCGAACTCAAGGCGGCCGCCGGACATCTGGTCGACACCGGCCGCGATCTTCGCCAGGAGCGCCGGGTTCCGATACGACTGCGATGTGACCATCGGACCGATGCGGATCGTCTTCGTGTCGACCGCGAGCGCGGCGAGCAGCGTCCACGCCTCGAGGCAATCGGTCGCGACCGCGTCGGCGCCGAGGAACAGATGGTCGGACACCCACAGCGTCCGAAATCCCGCCGTCTCCGCCTCGCTCGCGATCCCTACGACGTCCGCATAGCTGAAGCCGAACTGGGGCTCGACCTGAACGCCCAGATCCATCAGCCGTTCTCCTCCGCGCGCCGCGCTTGCTCGTCCTCCTCGGACGTGATCCGGAACATCATGTGCCTCCCGGTGACCGTGAGCGTCGCGAGCATGAAGGCCGCGAAGGCGGTCACGCCGGCGTTCACGAACGGGTCAATGCCGAAGGCGATCGCGTTGAACGCGAAGATCAGCGCGGCCCAGATCGCGAAGGTGACGAGTGTCTCGCGCAGCTGGAAGGTGATCGGCTGGCGCGGCTGGCGTCGGGCCGGCCGGCGCTCGGGCGGAAGCGCGGCCTCGGCGGCAAGCCGGCGACGCCGATCCGCGCGCATGACCCGCGCGACCCACCACACGCAGACGATGAGCAACGCTGTCTCGACGACCGCGTTCAGTGGACGGCCGACCGCGATGGAAAGCGGGATGAAGAGCAGCGCGCCGACGGCCACGATGGTCGCCAGCGTCGCGCTGCCGATCACGAGAACGCGCTGGACGGTCACGACATCGCGCGGTCGAGCACTTCGACCACGTGGAGGACGGGCAACCGCGAGCCGCGCGCGCGAAGGCCGGATTCGATCTGCAGCATGCAGCCCGGGTTCGCACTGATGACGGCCGCAGCGCCCGTCGCGAGGATCGCGTCGACCTTTCGCGAGAGAAGACGGTCGGCGTAGTCCGGCTGCGTGAGGTTGTACGAGCCCGCGCTGCCACAACACACGTCGGCGTCGGCCATCTCGAGCAGCTCGAGACCGTGCACGCGCGAGAGCAGGTCCCGCGGCTGCTTCCGGATGCCCTGCGCGTGCGCGAGGTGGCAGGGGTCCTGGTAGGTCGCGCGAAGGTCGAGACGCCCGAGGCGCTCGCCCGCGACCTCCGCCAGGTACTCGTTCACGTCGCGCACCTTCGCGGCGAACGCGGCGGCCCGCGCCGACCACACCGCGTCATCGGCGAGCAGCGCGCCGTAGCCCTTGAGCTGCGCGCCGCAGCCGGCGGCGTCGACGACGACGGCGTCGACGTTCGCCTCCTCGAACGCGGCGATGTTGCGACGTGCGAGCGCGCGCGCATCCTCGCGCTCGCCCGCGTGCGCGTGCAGCGCACCGCAGCACACCTGTGCCGGTGCATCGACCACGGCGATGCCTTGACGCGCGAGGATGCGGCCGGCCGCGGTGTGGACGTCGCCGTACGCAACGCGCATCACGCACCCCAGGAGCATTGCGACGCGGGCGCGTGGTGCGGGCGGCGGCGCCGGCGCGCGGTAGCGCGGACGGCCGAACGGCGGGTAGAGAGCCTCGAGGCGTCTGAGGCGACGCGGCAGCAAGCGTGTCGCGCCGATCGCATGCGCGACTCTCCGGACACCGAGTCGCTCGTACAGGCCGAGGACCGCGGCAGCGCGTGCCAGAGAACGCGGATCGGCGAGCACGTCGAGCGCGAGGCGCCGCAGCCGGCTGGGGAGCCAGCCGCGTCGCGGTCGCGCGTCGTCGGCGATGACCGTGCGCGCCGCTTCGATGAGATGGCCGTAGGGAACACCGGACGGGCAGACGACCTCGCAGGCACGGCAAGCGAGGCAGCGATCGAGATGCAGCTTCGCCGTGTCAGTGATCGGTCCGCCCTCGAGCATGTTGATCATCAGATGGATGCGCCCGCGCGGCGACTCCGTTTCGAGGCGCGTGATCTGGTAGGTCGGGCACGCCTCGAGGCACATCCCGCAGTGGATGCACTGGCGAAGACCCGGCTCGACCTCCCGCAGCGGCGCGATCGTCACACGGACGAGGCTAGCGGTACGCGCCCCGGCGCGAGGACGCCGTGGGGATCGAACCGGTCCTTGAGGGCGCGCGCGACCGCCAGCGGCACGCGCGGGCGACCCCACGCGCCACCGACCGCGCGCTTGAATTCCGCATCGGCGCGCTCGACGACCAGCATGCCGTCGGCCGCTTCGAAACTTGCGCGCATGCGCATGAAGTCGCGCGCGGCGATGTCGCCGAGCAGGAACGCGATGCCGCTTCCGGGATAGATCACGGCGTCGGAGAGATCGATGCCCTCCGGCGGCTCGTGACCGCCGGGCCAGCCCGCGCGCGCGACGGCGTCCGTCTCCGCGGGTAGTGAGGCGATGTTGTGCCAGACGGTCGGGTCCACCTCGGCCCAATCGGTCCGCTCGCGCACGGCCCGCGCGATCCGGTCGACGGCGGCGGTCGTGCCGCTGATCCGAACGAACACGCTCGTGCGCGCGCCACCGCATCGCTCCGCCGCTGCGCCGGTGACGATCGCGAGCGCGTCGAGCGGCAGGTGTGTGGCCCGCAGGTCGGACGCGAGCTGTCGCGCGGAGCGAGGATCGGCCGCGTTCGCGCGCAGCGTGATCGAGCGCTCCGGCGCGGCCATGAGCTTCAGCGTGACCTCGGCCAGCGCGACGAGCGTCCCATAGCTTCCGCTGTACAGCCGTGTGAGGTCGTAGCCCGTGGCGTTCTTCACCACGCGGCCGCCCGCGTGCGTGATGGTCCCGTCGCCGAGCACGGCGGTGCAGCCGATGATCCAGTCACGCGGATGCTGATAGCGCAGCCGCGACGGACCGGCGGCCGCGCTCGCGATCGTGCCACCCACGGTCGCGCGCTCGGGGCACGGCGCTTCGACCGGCCAGCGCTGACCGTTCGCGCAGAGCGCGCTCGCGAGCTCTTGGAGCGTCGTTCCCGCGCGCACGGTGCACACCAGATCTGCGGGGGAGTACTCGACGACGCCGGCGAGCCCGGTGAGGTCCACCGCGACGTCGTAGCGGTCGGGCGGATCGCCCACGCCGATGCGTGTCCCGCCGCCCCAGAGGACGACGGCCTCGCGACGGCGGTCCGCCGCCGTGATCACGGCTGCGAGCTCGTCGGTCGTCGCGGGCCGCACCGTGCGTGCGGGCATCATCCCGTCGACCGCGTGCTCGGTGCCGACGTGCGTTGCTACACCCACATGCCCTCCGCGAGACCGCGCTTGATGCGTTCGGTCGGGATGTCGGCGCAGGTCGATCCGCCGGGAAAGATCTTGCCCGGGTTCATCGTGCCCTGCGGGTCGAAGGCGCTGCGCGCCCGCTGCATCGCGTCGAGATCCTCCGGCCCGAAGACCCAGAACATGAAGTGGTTCTTCTCGAGGCCGATACCGTGCTCGCCTGAAAGCGTTCCGCCCGCGTCGATCGCCACCTTGAGGATCTCCGCGCTCGCCTCCATCACGCGGTCGATCGGCTCGACCGCGCCGTCGAACAGCAGCACGGGATGGAGATTGCCGTCACCGATGTGGAACATGTTCGCGATGATGTAGCCGTAGCGGTCGGCGATCGCGTTCACCTTCGCGAGCACCTCGGGGAGCTTCGAACGTGGCACCACCGCGTCGTGGAGATAGTTGTTCGGCCGGATGCGCGCGAGCGCGGGGTAGCCGAGCTTGCGGGCCTTCCAGAGGAGCTCGCGCTCCGCCGGGGTGGCCGCCGTCCGCACGCCGAACGCCCCGCGCGTCTCGCACACGCTGACGATGGCCGACGCGGCCGACTCATTTTCTTCGCGAAGGCCCTCGACCTCGACGAGCAGCAGCGATCCCGCCTCCTCGGACAGGTGCGCGTCGAACGCGGCGTTCACCGCCTGGATCGTCGTGCGATCGAGCATCTCCATCGCGGCCGGCACGATGCCGCGGGCGATGATCTCGCTCGCCGCCCGCGCGCCGGACTCGACGTCGCGGAAGAGCGCGACGAAGGTGCGCGTGTCCTCGGGGAGGGGAAGGAGCCGCACCCACGCCTTCGTGACGATGCCGACCGTGCCCTCGCTCCCGACGATGAACGGCACGCAGTCGTAGCCGGGAAGATCCTGGGTGCGGCCACCGAAGACGGCGATCTCGCCGTCGGCGAGGACCATCTCGACGCCGAGGATGTGATTGACGATCGAGCCGTACCGGAGCGCGTGCGGTCCACCGGCGTTCGTCGCGATGTTGCCGCCGATCGTCGACACGCGCTGGCTTGCGGGATCCGGCGCGAAGAACAGACCCGCCTCGCGCGCCGCGGCGCTGATCTGGAGGTTCGGCACGCCGGGCTCGACCAGCGCGGTCTGGCCGACCACGTCGACCGCCAGCACACGGCGCAGACGCGATGTGGTGATGACCATCGCCCCACCGCAAGCGATCGTGCCGCCGGAAAGTCCGGTCCCTGCGCCGCGCGGTACCACCGCAACGCCGGCACGCGCCGCGGCCTTCACGCACGCGGCGATCTCCTCCGCGGTGCCTGGCACGACCACGGCAACGGGCGGATGCCGGTCGAAGCCAGCGTCGTACTCGAACACGCGCAGGTCGTCGGGCTGCCAGAAGACGTGCTCCGCGCCGCAGATGGCGACGAGCTCGGCGACGAGCGCCCGCGCGGCGCTCAGGCGGCGCTCCGCTTGGTCTCCGCCGCGGTGATCGCCGCTTCGATGACCGCGAAGTCCTTCGCGTCGAGCTCGTGCACGTTTCCCTGGAACGCGAGGCGCCAGTGCTCTTTCGGCCAGCGCTTCACGTGCGCGAGCTTCGCGAGGAGCGATTCGGCCGGCACGGCTCGATCCGGATCGACCGCGTGGTCCTTCTCGATCTTGAAGCGCCAGGGATAGGTATCGCCGGTCTTCTCCGAGACCCAGATCGCCTCGCTGCCCTCGAAGTACGGCGACGTGATCGTCGCGGTCGCAGCGAAGGACTGAATGCCGGTGAGATACCAGCACACGCGGTCGCCCGGCGCCATGCGCTCCGCCTTGCGCCGGTGCCGGCTCTTCACGCCCTGCTGGGTGAAGCGAAGCTTGCGCGTTCGCTCGTAGTTGTCGGGACTCGTGACGATCATCCAGTACGTCATGCGTGGTCCTCTATCCAGACCGCGCCGTCGTCGGAGTATTCCTTCTTCCAGATCGGCACGATCGTCTTCAACTCGTCGATCGCCGCGCGCGCGGCCGTGAACGCGGCGTCACGGTGCGGTGCACCGGCCGCCACGATGACGGCGATGTCGCCGATGGCGAGGTCGCCGACGCGGTGATGCATGACCAGGCGGAGCGGCGCGTGCTTCGCCTCGAGGCGCTGTGCGATCTCGCGCATCTTCGCCTCCGCCATCTCTGCGTATGCCTCGTATTCGAGGTGTGTCACGCCCTTGCCGCGGCTCCGGTCGCGCACGGTGCCGAGGAACACGACGATGCCGCCGAACCCGGTGTCCCGTACCGCCGCGAGCGTGTCGTCGACCGAGAGCGGCGACGACGAGACCGCGATCGGCGCGACCGTCATCGCGCCGCCGGACACGGGCGGGATCAGCGCCACCTCGTCACCGTCGGCGAGGGGCTCGTCCGCCGTCACGTACTCCTGGTTGCGCGCGATGACGACCTGGCGGCCCTCTGCCACCAGAGGATGGTCCTTCAGGATCTTGAAGATCGCGTCCTTCACCGTCGCACCCGGCGGCAGCTCGAGCTCCATCCGACCCACGCCGGCGGCCTCGCGGTACGACGCGAATAGCCGCACAAGCACGCGCATGGTGGTGAGTTTAGGCGTGCGAGAATCCACGGGGCATGGACGCGGCCGAGGCACTTCGTGGCGCCATCATCGCTTTCGTCCTTGTCTTCGCGAACGGCTTCTTCGTTGCCTCCGAGTACTCGTTCGTCCGCGTTCGAGCCACGCAGCTGGATGAGCTTGCGAAGGGAGGCAGCGTCCGGGCCAAGCTCGCCGCACGTATCGCCGACCGGCTCGACAGCTACATCTCTGCCGCCCAGCTGGGCATCACGCTGGCCTCGCTCGCCATCGGCTGGATCGGCGAGCCGGCGATCGCGGTGCTCATCGCGCCGCTGTTCGCCTGGCTGCCGGAGGCCCTGTTCCACGTCGTCGCCTTCACGATCGCGTTCGGCGCCATCACGTATGCGCACATCGTGATCGGCGAGCTCGCGCCGAAGTACCTCGCCATCCAGCGCTCCGTTCAGCTCGCGCTCCTGTGCGCGTATCCCTTCGATCTCTTCTACCGCCTTGTCTACCCGTTCAACTGGTTCGTCAACAACAGCGCGAACGCCCTGCTGCGCTGGATCGGGATCAAGCCGCGTTCCGATCTCAACGTCCACAGCGACGAGGAGCTCAAGATGCTCATCGCCGCGTCTGCGCGCCAGGGTGTGCTGCAGGAGAGCGAGCGGCTCATCGTCGGGAATGCGCTCGACTTCGCCGACACACTGGTGCGCCAGGTCATGGTCCCGCGCACGGAGATCGTCGCCGTGCCGGAAGAGCTCGACCTCGGCGGGCTCGTCGCGATGGCCCGACAGCACCGGATCTCGCGCTTTCCGGTCTATCGCGACGATCTCGATCACATCGTCGGCGTCATCCACGTGAAGGATCTCGTCGGCGTCGACCGCACCTCGAAAGCGAAGGCGCACGACATCATGCGGCGGGTGCCGGCGATCCCGGAGACCCTCCGCCTCGACCAGGCGCTGGCCGAGTTCCGGCGCCAACATGCGCAGCTGGCGATCGTCATCGACGAGTACGGGGGTACGGCAGGACTCGTCACGCTCGAGGATGTCCTGGAGGAGCTGGTCGGAGAGGTCGGCGACGAGTTCGAAAAGGACGCCTCGCCCCCCATCAGGGAAGAGGCGCCAGGCACCTACCTGGTCGACGGCCTTGTCGGCCTGGCGGAGCTGCGCGAGCGTCTGCGCCTCGAGCTCACTGACGAGCCGTACGACACCGTCGGCGGCATGGTGTTCGGTCGGTTGGGCCGTTTGGCGCAGCTCAGCGACTCCGTCGAGGTCGAGGGCTACCGTTTCCAGGTCACCGGAGTGGACGGCCGACGCGTCTCACAGGTCCGGATCCAGCGTGCGCGACCGGCGCGGAAGGCTACGTGACCGTTCTGATGCAAACCGTTACCAGTCCGTAACGAGCGGCCCGCCGCTTGACCGGTGGCACGTGCGTTGCTTGTAGTGAGAACGTGCTTGAACTACTGACGAACGACAGCGTGATCTTCCTCTTCGGGGCAGTAGGCCTCGCGACGACGGCCGTCTCGATCCTGCGCGACGCCCGCAACCAGCGCGAGCGGGTCATCGCCCAGAACGGCGTCCGCGTCGAGTCCTAGCCGGCCCCGAACAGTCCGCGGACGAACCCGGCGAGCGCCTCCCAACGCTGTACCCAGAACTGCTGCGCCCTGGGATCCAGCAGCACGAAGAGGCCCGTCGCGGCCGCCGTCACCAGCCCGGTCATGAGTACGAAGGACACCAGGCTGCCCCGTCCCGACAGCCGCTGCTCGCTCACGCGCGGCCGCTCTTCAGTCGTGCCACCAGGTTGTCCAGCCGCGCCCGGGAGATCGTGAGGAACTTCGCGAGGTTCTGACGGTCGCTTTCGGGGATGGTCATCTTCCCGTCGTCCCCGACGGCTCGCGACATCTCGGTGAGCGCCTCGTTCAGCTTCCGGGTCGCAGTGATGAGCGCGTCGTCGCGCAGCGCGGGGATCGCGGGCTCGGCCCTCGTGCCGCGCGCGTGCGGATTGAGGATCCGCTCGACGCGGTCATGCAAACGGATGAGGGTCAGCTGCCCGGCGAGGATCTGCTTCGCGAGGGAGCGTCGACGGCGCTTGTCTTCGAGCTTCATCAGCTCATACGCCGCCGAGAGCGTGTCGTAGCGTTTCGCGACCATCTCGCGGACATCGTCAGGAGCGCTCGCGAGCCGCAGGCGGTTTTCGACGTAGCCCTTGTCCTTGCCGAGCTTTCCTGCGAGCTGGCGGATCGAGTAGCCGAGCTCGTCGGTCATCTTCTTGTAGATCACGGCCTCATCGAGCGGCGAGAGATCCTCGCGCTGGAGGTTCTCGATGAGGGCGATCTCGAGCGCGGTCGCGTCGTCGAAGCGTTCGACGATCGCCGGGATCGTCTGCTTCCCCGCGATCTTCGACGACCGCCAGCGCCGTTCGCCGGCGATGATCTCGTACTGATCGCCTGACGGCCGGACGAGGATCGGCTGCAGCACGCCGTGCTCTTTGATCGAAGCGGCGAGCTCCTGCAGCGTTTCTTCGTGCCAGGTCATGCGTGGCTGCGACGGGTTCGGGACGACCTTCTCCAGCGGCAGCTCGCGCACGGCCGTCGGCGTGCGCGCCGCCAGCAGGCTGATGATGCCGGGCTGCGCTTCGGTCTCCTGCTGGAAGATGCGGCTTCCGGCATCGCGGAATGATTTCTTGCTGTGGCTGGGGGCATTACTTGTGAGCACCGATCACCTCCTTCGCGAGCTGGTCGAAGCTTTTGGCCGCGTCGGAACGCGGCTCGTAGACACCGATCGGGACGCCTGCCGTCGGCGCCTCACCGATCTTCACGGATTGACGGATCACCGTCTCGAACACCTGGTGATCGCCGAGCTCGCGCAGCGAGTCGAGCATGTCGCGCCCGAGGATCGTGCGCGAGTCGTAGAACGTCGGGAGGAGTCCGAGCACCCTCAGCTTCGGATTGAGCCGCCCTTGCACGGTCTTGATGATCTTCAGCAGCGCGGCGACGCCCTTGAGCGCGTAGTACTGCGTCTGCACCGGGATGATCACGCCGTTCGCCGCGACGAGCGCGTTGAGCGTGAGGAGACCGAGCGTCGGCGGGCAGTCGATGAGGATGTACGAGTAACGCTGCACGATGTCCTGGCTGAGCTTGTCGCGAAGAGCCATCTCACGACCGATCGCGTTGAAGAGCTCGACCTCGGCGGACGAGAGCTCGAGCGTCGCGGGTGCGACGTCGAGGTTCTTCGTCTTCGTCGGACGGATGATCGCCGTGATCTTGAGATCGGGGTCGATGAGCACGTTGGCGATGTTCTTGTCGACCGTGTTCAGGTCGATGCCAAGCCCCACGGTGAGATTCGCTTGGGGGTCGAGGTCGAGGCACAGAACACGGTGCCCGAGCGCCGCCAGAGCGCCGCCCAAGTTGATCGTGCACGTCGTTTTACCGACGCCACCTTTTTGGTTAGCGACCGCGATGACCGTTCCCACGCGCTTCCTCCCGTCGTTTCCGTCCCCGGCTACGACGCGCACGTGCGGAAGCGGTGCACGTGACTCCCCTCGCGGCGCCCGACCTAGCATAGCCCGACTTCTGCAAAGACAACGTACAGACAGCGGAAACCGGTTCGGGCGAAACGCTCCCGGTCCCGGCTAAAGGCGGGGGCCGCCAGGCGCACAGCCGGCGATCACGACGTCACGAAGGCAGCCGTGCCGAGCAGGATGCCGCTCACGATGGCGATGACGATGAAGATGATGATCGTCACGACCACCACCGTGACCGTGTACGCCGTCGCCTTCTCCTGGGGGACCTTCATCAGCACCGGCAGCCCCAGGTAGAGCAGGTACAGGCCATACAGGCCAAGGATCGACAGAAAAGCCAGGCCCGGGATCAGCGCGAAGATCCCAGCCAGCCACTGTGCGGTGCTCGAGTAGGCGGAGACCTTGAAGGCCGCCGTCAGATCGCGGGTTCCGGAGTACCTCGGAGCGAGGTTGTCGATGACCTGGGCCACGACGTACGTGCCGAGCAGGGTGAGCGCGAAGCTCACGATGGCGCCGGCAAGGGCGCTGGCGACGGGCACGCGGAGCTGACCCGTGCCGATCAGGGCGCTGCCGATGAAGTTCGCGACCGGCCCGATCGCCGCCAGCGGGACCACGTAGGCGCGATAGAGCGTCGCGATGTCCGTCTTCTCGGGGTCGATCACACGCCACTCGTCTTTCGGGCGCGTCAGGATGGCTCTGGCGCGGTCGACCAGGTTCGGCGACGTGGTTTCGGCGGTGGATGCCATGACTCTTCCCTCCATGACCGGTGCCGGTCGGGCAGATAGTGCGCTCTCTGGCCTACGATCGGCCGTGTAGCCGGGCCCGTATCGCTTCGCTCCGTCGGGTGGCGTACCGTCCGGCCATACCGCTCGCTCACGGCCCCGTCGTCGGCCGCCGGCGCGAGCGAGCTCGCGCCGCGGCGCTCCTAGGGCCCGTAGCTCAGTGGTCTAGAGC
>JBDUCG010000247.1:0-3362 GCA_040003565.1 Chloroflexota bacterium
CTTCACCTCCGACGCTCTCGTCGGAGCGCCCTCCTGAGATCGGCAGCGCCTTGCGCCATTCATGGGCTCTTCACAACCGAATGCTTTACTGAAGCGAGCAGCCGTCCGCGCGAGGGAGGAACGCATGACCATCCGGGGCTCACAGCCGCAGCGGTACGCCGGTGGACCGGCGATCGGGCTTGGCGTCATCGGCATCGCCGCGTTGCTCGTGCTCATCATCGCCATCTTCGGTTCGTTCACCCAGGTCGGCGTGGGCGAGGTCGGCATCGTGAAGCACTTCGGTGCCATCGACACCGATCACCCGGACGTCTTCGATCCGGGCATCCACACCAAAGTCCCCTTCCGTGATGACGTGGTCATCTTCGACACGCGCATCCAGAAGGAGCAGGTCGAATCGAGCGCGGCGTCGAAGGACGGCGTCACGATCCACTCGACGATCACGATCAACTTCCACATCGAGGCCGCGAAGGCGCCGCTCATCCTTCAGAACATCGGCGCGAACTACAAGGAGCGGATCATCGACCAGCAGATCCAGCAGGCGTTCAAGGACGTCACCGCCCAGTACGCCGGCCTCGAGCTGATCCAGAAGCGCGAGGAGGTCGCGCTGAAGGCGAAGGGCGTCCTCAAGGACAAGCTCTCCCCCTATTACGTCGTCGTCGACGAGTTCACGATCCCCAACTACGAGTTCCCCAAGGAGTTCAACGACGCGATCCTCGCGACCCAGGTCGCCAACCAGCAGAACCTCCAGGCCAAGCAGCTTCAGGAGAAGGCGCGCACCGAGGCGGAGACGGCCCTTATCGTTGCCCAGGGCCTCGCCAACGCCCAGAAGGCCCAGGCGACCACCCTGACACCCGAGTACCTGCAGCTGCAGGCCATCAACAAGTGGAATGGCCAGCTGCCCCAGTACCTGACGCCAAACACGCCGCTGCCGTTCATCGGCACGACGCCGACGACCAGGTAGGGATGGCCGCCCTCGAGATCGTCATGGTCGCGGCGGCCGTGCTGCTGCTCATCACCCTGTCCCTGTTCCTCTGGCAGCGCCTGGGGCTGATCGGGACCGACCACGCCCACCGGTCGCCGCCCCACAAGCACCTCGACATACCGCCGCACGACCACGACACCTAGCCGGACCACCCTCGACGCCGCCCGTCGCCGACCCGAACTGGACGGGCTCGCGACGCCGGCGGTTGCCGCTCGGTTGCTCTCGTGATTGCCCCACTAGTACTGGGGTGACGTTCTATGAAATGGAGCGTTGAGGGGATAGTGTCCCGAATTACGTTCAAGAGATCGAGCGGTCCTGCGCGTCCGTCGACGGCGCCGGTGTGGCGTCCCGCCGAAGCGCCGGAACCCGCCCCCGCACCTGAATCGGGCCGCAAAGAGGAAGCTTCGGAAGGGAACAAGACGATGCAGCAGAGAGACACACGCGACTACAGCGCACCCCGGGAGTACACGACGACCCCCAGCGCGGGCGACCTGAACGCGCTTCTCGGCAAGGGCTCTGAGTTCGAGGGCAAGCTGGCCTTCGAGGGCAAGGTCCGGATCGACGGCACGTTCACCGGCGAGATCTCGACCAACGACCTGCTCATGGTCGGCGACGGCGCCAAGGTCACGGCCGAGATCAGCTGCGGCACGGTCATCGTCGAGGGCGAGGTCGTCGGCAACATCAAGGCGACGTCCGCCGTCGAGCTGCGCCGCCCCGCCAAGGTCCACGGAGACATCACAACGCCGTCACTCGTGATCGAGAAGGGCGTCGTCTTCGAAGGCCGTTCGCGGATGGACGAGCTCCAGTCGTCGAACATCGTCCCGATCTACGCGACCGCCGAACCCGGTAAGTAGCATGGCCATCGAGGCCGTGCAGAGCGTCCTGATGTTCGACGGCGTCACCATCCGTGACGCCGACTTCAGGCGCGCGACCTTCGACGCGGTCGCGCCGCAGGGCTGCGCGTTCGAGCACTGCGACTTCCGCGGACAGACGCTGGATCGCCGCTTCCAACCCCTGTTCTCTTCCAAGCGGCGCAGCGTCTTCCGCGACTGCCGCTTCGACGAGGCCGACCTCCGCGCCGTCCGTCCCGGCCAGGCCCGCTTCGAGCGCTGCCGCTTCGACAACGCGAAGATCGACGGCTGGGAGTCCTTTACCGCCGAGTTCATCGACTGCACGTTCTCCGGCCGCATCGCCAACGTCCGGGTCTACGGCCGGCCGTGGGGCGCTGGCGCGGACAACCTCGACCCGATGCGGAAGATCAACGAGTTCCGCGGCAACGACTTCCGCAAGGCCGACCTGGTGAGCGTCACATTCGTGCACGGGATCGACGTCGGCGCGCAGCGCTGGCCACAGGGTCCCGAGTACGTCGTGCTGGACAAGATCCACCAGCGCATCGCCAAGGCACGCGTCACCGTGCTCGACTGGCGCGAGCACCCCGCCCGCGAAGAGGCGCTCGAGATGCTCCAGTCCGCCGCGCAGCTCTACTCGAACCAGATGACCGTCATCGGTCGCCGGGTGGAAGAGCGCTGGTCCGCCCCGGCCGCCGTGCAAGAGCGCGTCTGGGACACCCTCGCCCGCTCGATCGCGTAGGGCACACCGCGGTGATCCCGGTCGATCTTCTCGCCGTCGTCTTCTTCGTGAGCGGCGCGCTCCTGATCGGCATCTGGATCGACGCCGCGCAGAACAGCTTCCTCCGGGCGCACGCGCGGCGACCAACCGCCGGCTCATTCACGGGCGATGAGGTCGTCAGGCTGGCGATGCGGCCGTGGCGGCTGCTCCGCGCGGGTGCGCTGACGAGCCTTCTCGGCGCCACCGGAACGCCCCAGCGCGATCCGGGTCTCGAGCGCCTTCGTCAGCGCTACCTGTCGCGGCGTGGCATCGGCCTGGCTGTCATCGCCGCGAGCTGGGTCGTCTGGCTGGGGACGCGGCTGGTTTAGCGCGCCACACGCCGCGCTGCGGCGCTATGATTCGAGACCTCGCAGAGACGCGGACACAGCCGCACGTAGTTGCCGTAAGCGAGCCCGGGATGGTGTGAGCCGGGCCGGCCACGGGTGCGGAGACCACCGCCGAGCGACGTGGGTGGGCCCCATATAGCCCGAGCGAGAGCCCCACCGCCAGATGCCCTGTTCGCGAGGGAAGCCGGCGGAGGGGAACTTGGGTGGAACCGCGGGAGCAGCGCCTCTCGTCCCGATATCAGGGACGAAGGCGCTTTTTTCGTCCCCAGAAGGAGGACCCGCGTGGCGAAAACGGAACGCAAGGCCGATCACGGCGAGCAGGGGCTCTACGCGCTGCGGCACTCGGCCGCGCACGTGATGGCTGGTGCGGTGCTCGAGCTGTTCCCCGGCGCGAAGTTCGGGTTCGGGCCGCCAGTCCAGGACGG
>JBDUCG010000248.1:0-3335 GCA_040003565.1 Chloroflexota bacterium
AGGTAGCGCGGATCTTCCATGCGACGGAGCTGCGTCTGCGAGGTGCCGAGCTTGCGCGCGGCGGCGCGCTCCGAAAGACCCGCCTCGCGCCGCAGACGCACGACCCCTTCCGCGACCGCCGTGGCGAGCGGATCGGGACGGCGCGGCTCCTCGGGAGGCGTCGGTGCGACCGGTGTTGGTGTCGGTTCGTTCGGCACGGGGACAAGAGAGTAGCGCCGCCGCTAAGCGTGGGCGAAAACGTCAAGAAGTTCGGGTGATTCAGGGTCGTACGCGAACAGGATCGCGCCCTCGCAGCCCGCGCGCGCCGCTGTGCGCACCTGATCGCGCAGCAGCTGTGGCTCTCCCCTGTAGGCCATGAGACCACCCCACATCTCGGTCTTCGGCGCAGCCGCGCGCGCGAGCGTGAGCACGCGCTCGACCTCGGCGGTGTCGCGGCGGTATGCCATCGGACACAGCAGATCGACCAGACCCTCCTCCGCCCACTGCGGCCACCGCTGTAGCACGCGACCCTGCGCGACCGCAGGGTCGGGGAACACCGCGGCGGAGATCACGACGCCCGGTCGCGCACGGCGCAGCCGCTTCGCGCCTTCACGCACCAGCGCGGTCACCTGCTCGTGATCGTCCGGAGACTTCGCGTAGGTCACCTGCGGGTAGCGCACGTAGTCGTAGTGGAAGCCGTCGACCGGATAGCGCGACACGATGTCGCTGAAGACGGCCAGCGTGTGCTCGCGGGCCGCCAGATTCGCCGGATCGGTGTAGATACCCTCCCAATCCGACCCGCCGACCGGGTCGAGGTACTTGACGCCGCCCGGTCGAAGGAGCCAATCAGGGTGCCGGTTCACCAGGTGCGCCGGCGAGCTCGGCAGGGTCCCCTCCTTGTCCGACCAGACGAAGAACACGTTGCCCCAGGCGTGGATGCGCACGCCGACCGCCGCTCCGAAGCGGATGAGGTGGTCGAGTGGATCGAGATCGCTGCCCGCCAGCGCGAGCGCGCGTGGCTCGAGCTCGGACCGGTAATACGCGTCGCCGCGCCCGCGCACCTGCACCACGAGATCGAAGATGCCGCGCGTCGTGGCGTCGGCCAGCAGCTCGTCGATCGCGTGCGCGGTCGTGATCCGGTCGCGCACGACCCACAGCGCCTTCCTCATAGGTCGGCGAATGTCGCGAGCGTGATGTCGAGCGCCGTGACGGCAGCGCGCACGCGCGGATCGGTCAGCGTCGCCAGCTCGGTCGCGCGCTCGCGCGCGTAGCCCGACTTCTTCACCATCGCCTCGTCCGGCTCGCCGGGATGGCACATCAGCTCGGTGCTGCCGTTCCGAGTAGCCAGCTGCGCGAGCAGCGTGAGCAGCTGATCGACACCGACCTTGCCCTCGTACTGGAACTCGCGGGCGAAGTGATCGGGCGTGCGCACGCCGCGCGCGCGCAGCCGCTCGCGCTGGGCGTCGGAATGGATGCGCGCGGCCGCCCCGGTCTCGCGCGCGAGCTCACCGATGGCCCACTCGAGCGCGGGGTGGTCATGCACCCAGTGATGCGAGTCGAGGTGCGTCGGCGCCCGTCCGAGGAGCTGGCGCGCCTTGCGGTACTGCGCGCGGTACTCGAGGAGGGCCTCTTCGCGGTCGATGTTCACTTCGAGCAGCTCCTTTGGGCGAAAGAACTTCCCGTCCCTGTCGACGAGCGTGCGCATCCGCGCCATGTCGCTCACGGGCCGGCCGTAGGTGACGACCAGATGCACGCCGACGTCGAGCGATGGGTCTGCGCGCGCGAGCTTGGCCGCGCCGTCGGTGTCCGGAGCGTTGGTCATGAGCGTCGTCGCGGTGACGATCCCCTCGCGATGCGCGCGCATGATCCCGGCGGACACGCGCTCCGTGTAGCCGAAGTCGTCGGCGTTGACGACGAGCTTCAACCCTGGAGCGCCCGGCGCACGTTCCAGCCCGCGGCCTCGAGCCGTTCTCGCGCCTCGACCTCGGTCAGGCCGGTCTCGTCCTGCACCATGCGCACCGCGCGCTCGCGCAGCTTCGCGTTCGTCGGGCGCAGGTCGACCATGAGATCGCCACGCGTCCGACCCGAGCGGATCATCGCGGCCGTCGAGAGCATGTTGAGCACGAGCTTCGTCGCCGTTCCGGCCTTGAGGCGGCTCGATCCCGCGAGCACTTCGGGTCCGACATCGACGGCGATCGCGATGTCCGCGTCCTTCGCGAGCGGCGATGCGGCGTCGCAGGTCAGCGCGATGGTGCGGGCACCGACCTCGCGCGCCATCACCATCGCGGCGGTCACGTACTTCGCGCGTCCGCTCGCCGAGACGCCCACGAGCACGTCGCCCGGCCGCACGTTGTCACGCGCCGCGCGCGCCCCCGTGCTCGAGTCGTCCTCAGCGCCCTCGATCGACGTGCGCAGCGCCTGATCGCCGCCGGCGATGATCCCCACGACCAGGTCCGGCTCGACGCCGAACGTCGGCGGCGCCTCGCTCGCGTCGAGCACGCCCAGACGGCCGCTGGTGCCGGCGCCGATGTAGCGGAGACGGTGCCCCGCGCCGAACGCCGTGACGATCTCATCGACGGCGCGCGCGATCGCTGGCAGCGCAGCTCGCACCGCCGCCGAGACGGTCGCGTCCTCGTCATTCATCAGCTCGAGGATCTGGCGCGTTGTGAACTTCTCGAGCCCGCGCGCCTTCGCGTTGCGCGCCTCCGTCGGTCGTCGTTCGCTCACGTCACGTTCCAGGCCAGCGCGGACGCCAGACGCGCCGCGCCCATCGCCGGCTCCTCGCGCACGGGCTCGACCGCTGCCTGCGGGAGCAGGCCGAGCAGGTCGAGTTGCACGAGGCGTTGGAGGAGCGAGAGGTTCTCGAACGCGCCGCCCGCGAGATACACCGGACCGGCGGGCAAGCCCAGCGTGAGCGCGACCACGGTCGCCGCGCGCGCGAGCGCGTTGGCCCCGCGCTGCAGGATCGCGTTCGCGATCGCATCGCCCTCGGCCGACGCGGTGCTCAGCGCGCGCGTCGCCGCGCCGATGGCGGGCGCGGGATGCGGTCGGCCGTAGATCAGCGGCAGCACGTCGCTGAACTGTCCGACGCCCAGCTGTTGGAAGAGCAGCGCGGTCATGCGTGTCGGCGCGCCGCGGCCGTCGACCGCGTGCGAGATCGCGCGCAGCGCTTCGAGACCGCACCACACGGCCGATCCCTCGTCGCCGATGAGATAGCCCCAGCCCCCCGCGCGGTCCTCCTCGCCTTCTTCGTTCCGGCCATATGCGATGGAGCCGGTGCCGGCGATGAGCACGACGCCGCACCCGGTCGGATTTCCCGCGTAGAGCGCGGCGATCGCGTCGTGCGTCACGAGCAG
>JBDUCG010000249.1:0-3320 GCA_040003565.1 Chloroflexota bacterium
CCGGCTCGAGCAGGCCCTCCTCCTCGTAGATCCGCAGCGTTCGCGGATGGCAGCCGGCGATACCTGCCGCGATGGAGATGACATAGACGGGTCGGTGACCACCAGCCATGGCATTGGTATAAGACCTATCAATACCATTGTCAAGGTTCCTCCGCGGGGAGGCTGAACCAGAATCGCGTCCGCCCGGCTGAGGATTCGGCGCCCACTCGGCCGCCGCCGAGCTCAACGAGGGACTTCACGATCGCGAGCCCGATGCCGGCACCCCCGCTGGACGAATCGCGGGATTTGTCGACGCGGTAGAACCGCTCGAAGACGTGTGACAGATCCTGCGGCGCGATACCACCGCCCGTGTTCGTGATGCTCACGAGGACATCGGATGCGCGCTGCTCGGCCACGACGCTGACGCGACCGCCGTCAGGTGTGTAGCGCACGGCGTTCTGGAGGAGGTTCGCAAGCACCTGGTCGAGATGGTCCGGATCGGCCCGGCCGCGGAGCGTCGGCGGCAGCTTGAGGTCGACATGCAGGGCGCGCCGCTCCAGGGCTGCGGAGTGCAGCCTGACGGCCGACTCGATCGCTTCACGCAGGTCGATCTCGCCCTTCGCCTCGGTCGCCCGCGCCGCGGTGTCACCTTCGGCCAGAGCGTCGAGAGCACGCGACAGCCGGACGAGCCGATCCACCTCCTCGTGGAGCGAGACGAACGTCGCACGATCGGCGGTCAATACGCCGTCGCGGAGCGCTTCGAGGTACCCCTGCAGATTCGTGAGCGGTGTGCGCAGCTCGTGCGCAGCGTTGGACACGAATTCGCGACGCATGCGCTCCTGCTCGCCGATCTGCGTCGCCATCTGATTGAAGGAGTCGGCGAGCGACCGGATCTCCTCCGGACCGCGCCGTCCCACACGCACGGCGTAGTCGCCCTCGGCAACGAGACGCGCGGCGCCGCTCATCTCTCGCAGCGGCGCGGCGACGCGGCGTCCGAGCGCCGTTGCGAGAACGACACTGCCGACCGCGGCCACTACGAGCGCCCCGACGAAGAAGCGCACGACGCCGTCCGCGAACATCGCCTGCGCGCTGGCGAGCGTCTCGCCGTGGTCGACCATCAGCTGCGCGAACGAGCGGCTGGCGAATCCGAGCGTGCCGACCGCCAGAACGATGGCGACGGTCGCCGCAACGACAAGGACCGCGAGCGCGATCTGTCCCGCCATGCTCCTCATTCGTCGATGAGCGCGCGGTAGCCGGCGCGGCGCGCCGTGGCGATGTAACGAGGATTGTCCGGGTCGTCCCCGAGCTTCTCGCGCAGCCTGCGAATGTAGACGTCGACCGTACGGTCCATCACGTCGGCCTCGCTTCTGCCGTACAGCGAGTCGAGCAGCGCTTCGCGCGTGACGATCCTTCCGCGCGCATTCACGAGCGCCAGCAGGAGCGTCAGCTCCGAATGGGTCAGGGTCACGCGCTGCTCCCCCCGGAGGACCTGCTGGCGATCCGGGTCGATGACAAGGTCCGCGAGCGCGAGCCGGCTGCCCGGGCCGTCCGCCTGTGACGACCGACGCAGGAGCGCCTTGACGCGAACGACGAGCTCCGCCGGCGAGAAAGGCTTGGGCAGGTAATCGTCCGCCCCCGTGGTGATACCCGAGATGCGGTCGGCCGTCCCTCCGCGCGCAGACAGCACCAGGATCGGCACGCTCGAATCCGCGCGCGCGGCGCGGATCACCGCGAGTCCGTCGAGTCCGGGCAGCATCAGATCCAGCACGACCGCACGGGGCGAGCGCTCGCGGATCGCTGCGAGTGCAGCGACCCCGTTTGACGCGGTAATGACGGTCAGGCCCTCACGCTCGAGGTACATGCGGACGAGCTCGAGGATCTTTGGGTCATCGTCGACGACGAGGATCGGCGCAGACTCCCCCGCGACCCTTGCCATGCCCAGCATGTTCGCACGGTGACAGGGTTCGATGACATTCGTGTGACACGACGCCCCGCTCGGAGCGACGCGCGTCATCGCAGTGTCACCTTCCATCGCGAGCATGCGTCGCGTGCCTGCAAAGCAGGCGAAACGAAATGGGAGGACCACCATGGCGCGCATCCTCACACGCATCCTCGCGTTCGCCGCGCTGGCGGCGCTGATCCTTAGCGGCACGGCAGCTGCTCCAGCTGCCGCGGCGAGTGGTAGTGCAGGCAACGTCTACACCGAGACGAATGCGACATCCGGGAACGCTGTCGTCGTGTTCGCACGCTCCGCATCCGGCGCGCTCTCGTGGACCGGTTCGTATCCGACGGGCGGACTCGGTAGCGGTGCCGGCCTCGGCTCGCAGGGCGCAGTAACGATCAGCGACGACGGCAGCTGGCTGTACGCGGTCAATGCCGGCAGCAACGACGTCTCCGTCTTCGCCATCGACGGTGACGGTCTGGCTTTGACGGGCCGCGCCCCTTCGGCCGGGACGCAGCCGGTCAGCGTCACGACCAGCCACGGCCTCGTGTACGTGCTCAACGCCGGCACCAAGACCATCTCGGGCTTTTCCTCGGCGAACGGCGCGCTCGCACCAATCGCGGGCTCGACGCGCTCGCTTCTCGGTAGCGGCCCCGCCCAGGTCCAGTTCTCGCGCTCCGGCAGTGTGCTCGTCGTGAGCGACAAGGCCACCAGCACGCTGGAGACGTTCCTCGTCGGAGCCGGCGGTATCGCCGGCGCGCCGACGAGCTACCCGTCGGCAGGCTCGACCCCCTTTGGCTTCGCGTTCGGTCTGCGCGACCAGCTCTTCGTTTCCGAAGCGGCGGGCGCTCCCGCGGGCCTCAGCGCGGCGTCGTCGTACCGGCTCGCCGCCGACGGAACGCTGACCACGGTGACGGCGTCAGCACCGACGACGCAGGCCGCGGCGTGCTGGCTCGTTGTTACGGGCAACGGCCGGTATGCGTTCACGGCCAACGCCGCGAGTGACTCGATCTCCAGCTTCGCGATCGACCAGGACGGAAGTCTGACGCTCGTCGCCGCGCAGGCCGCGCACAACGCGGCCGCGCACACCACTGACATGGCTCTCAGTCGCAACAGCCAGTTCCTGTACGCGCTCGACGGGGGCACCCACGCGATCAGCACCTTCCGCGTGAGCGCAGATGGCCACCTGATGCGGACCGACGGCGCGAGCATTCCAACGGGCGCGGCGGGTTTGGCCGCCCGCTAGATCGATCCATCGCTGTGAGGGTCGCCGGCGTGAAACGCTGGCGACCCTCGTTCTCAGTACGGCGGATGCGACAATCGCGCACCGTGCGTTTCGGGCTCGACTTCGGCACCTCGAACACCTCGGTGGCCATGTGGGACGGCGAGCGCTCGACCG
>JBDUCG010000250.1:0-3316 GCA_040003565.1 Chloroflexota bacterium
AGTTCTTCGAGCAGCACGAGACGCTCGAGCTCCTCTGGCGCGACACGCGCACGCCGGTGCGCGGCCTGTATCACGGCATCCTGCAGGTCGGCGTCGGCTTCCACCACTGGCGCAACGGCAACTTCCACGGCGCGTCCACGCTCCTCGAGGAAGGCATCGAGCGCCTCCGACCATTCGCGCCGCGCTGTCATGGCGTCGATGTCCACGCGCTGATAGGGGCCGCGACCGCCGCGCGCGAACGGCTCCTCGCGCTGGGCGCGGACGGAATGCGCGGCGCCGATCTCGCCGACGTCGCCCCGCGGATACGCTTCACGCCGTGACATCGCACATCGTGGCCACGGTTCGTGAGGTCTTGTCGCGCGCCGATCGCGGCTTGCCGTGAGCGACCACGCCGAAGCCCGAACATGGGCTAAGCGTCTTGGTCGTGTCGGCGCATGGACATTCGACATCGAGCGGCTCACCGCTGCCGCGGCGCGCGACTACGTGCGCGAACTGGAGACGCTCGGGGTGGGCGTTCTCTGGATCCCCGAGTCGCTCGGCAGCAAAGAGGTCTTCGCGCACGCCGGTCTGCTGCTCGCGGCGAGCGACAAGCTCATCATCGCCACCGGCATCGCCAACATTTGGGCGCGCGACGCCACGGCGATGGCCAACGGCCAACGTGCGCTGTGCGAGGCATACCCGGGCCGGTTCCTTCTCGGCATAGGCGTGAGCCACGCGCCGGTCGTGAAGATGCGCGGCGCGTCGTACGAGAAACCGGTCGAGCACATGGCGGGCTATCTCGACGCGATGGACAAGGCGCCGTTCACCGGCGTCGCGCCGGCCGAACCCCCGAGCCGCGTCCTGGCCGCGCTCGGCCCGCGCATGCTGCGCCTCGCGGGCGAGCGCGCGATCGGCGCGCATCCCTACTTCGTTCCCGTCGAGCACACCGCGCTCGCGCGGAAGGAGCTCGGCGTTGGTGCGCTCCTCGCCGTCGAACAGGCTGCGGTCCTGTCGAAGGATCCGGCCGTCGCCCGAGCGACGGCGCGAAAACACATGAAGCGCTACCTCGCGCTCGAGAACTACGCGAACAACCTGAAGCGCATCGGCTGGACGGGCGCCGATCTCGCGAACGAGGGCAGCGACAAGCTGGTCGACGCGATCGTCGCGTGGGGGGACGGTCGTGACATACGCGCGCGCGTCGAGACCCATCTCGCGAACGGCGCCGATCATGTCTGCATCCAGGTGATCCGCGCCGACATCGCCGCGCACCCGCTCGCGGAGTGGCGCGCCCTCGCGCCTGCCGTCCTCTAGGGCCGGCTTGCTCCAGCAGGCCCTGCTCCAGGCCGGCTCTGCGCTAGCGGTCGCCGTCGAGGTCCGGCGGGAGCGGAAGCTCCGTCGGTCGGAAGTCCGGCTGATCCCAGCCAAGCTCTGAATACGGCGGCAGGTTCACCGCTTCGACCCCGCGCAACTCGGGGATATCCGAACGCAGCGCACGCTCGACGCCGCTCTTGAGCTGAAGCGACGCCACGAGCCGGCTCGGGCCGGGACGCGTGAGCGCCACGCGAACCTTTGCGATCCCGTCCTCGACCTCGACGAGATCGACCTGGCCGCCGCTCCGTTCGAGGTAGGGACGCATCTCGGCGATCTTCGCGGCCACGCGTTCCTTGAGGTCGGGCATCCGCGCGAGCATACGGGGTCCATCGATGGCAGCATTGGCGCTCCATGTGTCATCCACCGGGCGCCCGTCCGCCCGATGTGCCCGCGGATCTCCTTCCGATCTCCGGTGGCGCGGCCGGCGAGGATGTCATCCTCACCAGCGAGGACGCGACGCGGTTCCGCGCGCATCTGGCGAAGGCCGGCGACGGTGCGGCGGTGTGGTGATCGCACCGGATGTGCGTGGGCTGCATCCGTTCTATGAGGAGCTCGCCGAGCGCTTCGCCTCCGCGGGCGTGCACGCGATCGCGATCGATTACTTCGGGCGCACCGCGGGCACGACTCGCCGCGGCGACGACTTCGAGTTCCGCGAGCACGTGGCCAAGACGAAGACGACGACCATCCAGGCCGACATCGCGAGCGCCATGGGTCATCTGCGCGGAGCCACGAACGCGCGCCGCATCTTCGTGCTGGGCTTCTGCATGGGCGGCCGCCAGGCGTTCTTCGCGTCAGCGGAGCACGCCGAGCTCGCCGGTGTCGTGGGATTTTACGGGCGGCTCTCCACGCGCGAGGGTGAGGAGGGCACGGCGCCGAAGGACCGCGCGCAGCGGATGCGGTCGCCGATCCTCGGACTCTTCGGCGGCGCCGATCCGGGCATTCCGGCCACCGAAGTCGCGGCCTTCGCCGGCGCGCTGAAGGAGGCGCGCATCGCACACCACTTCGTGACCTACCCCGACGCGCCGCACTCGTTCTTCGACCGGACGTTCGCCGAGCACCAGAAAGCCTGCGAGGACGCCTGGCGGCGGGCTCTGGGCTTCATCAAGACCGGCGACCCGGCCGCTCGAGCGTGACGCGCGATATGGAACGAAGCGCCTCCGGTTGGTTAGGGTAGGGACGTGCGCGGCCTCTGGTACCTCACGCTCGGGTGCATCGCGTTCGTCGCGATCACGTTCTTCGAGCAGCTGCCGATCATTGGCTGGCTCGGTGGCGTCATTTCGGTGGCTGCGTGGGTCGTCCTGACTCGCGAGCTCGTCGGCGAGAGCGGCTTCGGCTTCGACACGCCGTTCACGATCGGCTGGTCCGCGGCGATCGGAGCGGTGACCGGTTTCGTCGGCGCGGTCACCGCCTGGCTCGCGCAGACCGGCAACCTCTTCGGCTTCACGACCGCGCCCGCCGACCGGTTCGGCGCGGCGTTCGGCTTCATCGGCGCGACCATCGGGGTGGTCCTCTGGCCGCTGTTCGGCGCCGCGGTGTGCGTCATCGCCGCGCTGGCGTCGTCGCGCCGGAGCGAACGACGTAGGGGTGAGCTCAGCTCCTAGGACACCCGCCGGTGTTTGTGCGTCACGTAATCGACGAGCACGTACTCGCCAAGACGCTCGGGCTCGACGTAGAACGCGCGGCCGGTGTTGATCTTCGACATCTGATTCACGAAGTCCACGAGGTAGTGACCTCGCGCCAGCATGAACGTGTTGATCGTGATGCCCTCGCGCGTGCAGCGCAGCACCTCCCGGAGCGTCATGTCGCGCGTCCGCTGTGTCGGCGGGTACGCGAACTTCGGCTCAGGATCGCCAGGTTCGAAGTGCGCGGTGGGCTCGCCGTCGGTGATGAGGATGATCTGCTTGTTCTTCCCGCGCGAGCGCGCGAGCAGCGTGCGCGCCGTTTCGAACGCGTGCTGCATGTTCGT
>JBDUCG010000251.1:0-3308 GCA_040003565.1 Chloroflexota bacterium
CGGTCCTCTGCTCAGTTCACGTTCGCGCAGATCGCAAATGCGGTGAGGGTCTCGTCCGCAACTCCCGGTAGGGGGATGAGGGGCCTGTTGCCCGACACGGCCCATCCGAAGTTCCCGAAGGGCGCGCTGTCGTGGACCCCGATGTTGCCGCCGGCGGTCCAGCCTCCGCCGAGAACTTTCTTCCCGGTCGAGCAGGACGCGATGGCCGTACCGGCGCCGTTATTTCCGATCTGTGTTGAGCTGGTCACGATCTCGTAGTTGGCCACGCCTGAGGTCCCGGTCGGTCCGGTCGCGCCGGTCGCGCCGGTCGCGCCGGTCGCGCCGTTCGTGCCGTTCGTGCCGTTCGTACCAGCAGCGCCGGTGGCACCAGTGGCGCCGGTGGCACCCGTCGCTCCGGTCGCCCCCGTCGCTCCGGTCGCGCCAGTGGGACCCGTCGGTCCAGTAGCTCCGGTGGCCCCGGTTGCGCCCGTGGCGCCAGTCGGTCCCTGTGTTCCTGCGCCGTTCCACACCAGTGAGGTCTCATGGTTCTTGCAGGTCGTGTCGGCAGTGACGATCTTGATCGTCCCACTGCTGTCGTTGACGCAGGCATAGATCAGGCCCGTGGTCACCGCGCCAGCGAGGCCGACCATGCTCGTGCCAACGATGGCGGCGGCGAGCACCATGACCAAACCGAGGTTCCTCCCGAACACGTGTACGCGCAGCATCAAGACGCGGGAAAGTAGCGACATAGCACGCCTCCTCTTTATCCGCGAGAACCTACAAGGCGATATCGCGCGACGTGGATCGTTTAGGTCGCAAGGCGCTCGTGAAGTAGAGCAAGCACGGCGAGATACCGGCGATACACACCAACGGGCGCGACCGTGCTAGGCGATTCGCGCGTGGCGTCGTGACGCTGGGGCGTTGGCTACTCGTACCTCAGCGCGCTCAGTGCGGACATGCGCATCGCGCGCCGCGATGGCAGGAATCCGGCGACCAGACTCACGACCAGCGCGAGCGCCATCGCGCCGAGCGCCAGCGGCAGGTCGACGATGAAGATCGGCGCGGGATTGGACTGCGGATTGAGATTGCGGATCACCAGCTCGATCGCGCGGCCACCGGCGATACCGAGCGCGAGCCCGATGACCCCACCGAACGCGCCAACGAGCGCGGCTTCCGCGAGGAACAGCGAGCGGATGTCGCGCGGCGCCGCACCGACCGCCTTCATGATGCCGATCTCGCGCGTGCGCTCGAGCACCGCCATGACCATTGTGTTCGCGATCCCGATCGCCGCGACGAGGAGCGCGACGCCGCCGATGCCCGCGAGGATGCCGCGGAACACGCCGAATCCTTTGTCTATCTGCTCGATGACCTGCTTCAGCGAGAACGCGCTGAAGCCGAGCTCCTGCACGGACTTCACCACGTCCGCGACGTACTGCGAGTCCTCGGACTCGATCGCGACTCCGCTGTAGCCCGTGTTCTGGCGCACGAGGTCCGGCGTGAGCCCGCGGTTCTCGGCGCCCGCGAGCAGCGCGTCGTCGAGCGGGATCCGGACCGACGTCTGCGATGCCTGCTCGTCGAAGACGCCGACGACGGTCACGACATAGTCGCGCGGGGTGCCGCTGCCGCTGATGCGCGTGCTGCCCAGCTTCACCGCGCCGCCCAGCCGGAGCGTCACTCTCTTGCCGACGGCAGCGTCCGGCGTCGGCGCGATGAGCCGCGCGAGATTGCCCGGGATCACCGCGACGCCGCGCTCGTCCGGCTCGAGGTGGCGGCCCGCGAGGAGATCGCCGCGGTCGACCGGAGCGCCTGCCTCGATGCCCTGCGGGCGGATCGCGGCGTCCTCGCCGCCTTCGAGCAGCGTCCCGAGCGGCGCGTCGTACTGCCGGTACACCGACTGCGCGTGCGGGATCGCCTTGAACTTCGCGACGTGGTCGTCGCTGATCGTCCGCGCGACCGCCGATAGTCCGGTCGCGCCGGGCTGGAAGGGCTGGACGGTGACGAGCCGCAGGTCGCCGATCGAGAAGATCGACCGCTTCACGTTGTCCTCCGCCCCGGTCGCGAGCGCGATGAGCAGCACGACGAGCGCGGTCCCGATCGCGACACCCAGCGTCGTGAGCGTCGAGCGCAGCCGCGAGCGCGTGTAGTTGCCGAGCGCGAGCGCAAAGAGATCGGAGACTCTCAATTCACGAGCCGCCCGTCGCGCATGCGCACCGTTCGCTGCGCGTGGGATGCGATGGTGGCGTCGTGCGTGACGAGCACGATCGTCTGACCGCGTGCGTGCAGCTCGGCCAGGACGGCGAGCAGCGCCTCGCCGTTGGCCGAGTCGAGATTGCCGGTGGGCTCATCGGCGAGCAGCAGCGATGGATCGGTCACGAGCGCGCGCGCGATCGCGGTGCGCTGCATCTCGCCGCCCGAGAGCTGGCTGGGTCGGTGGTCGGCGCGCGGCCCCATGCCGAGGCGGTCCAGGACCGTGCGCGCGCGCGCGAGGCGCGCGTCGCGCGGGACACCTGCGAACACCAGCGGCAGCGCGACGTTCTCGACGACCCGGTAGCGCGGCAGGAGGTTGAAGGCCTGGAAGATCATGCCCACCTTCTCGCGGCGATAGGTCGAGAGCGTCACCTCGTCCATCGCGGAGACGTCGACGCCGTCGACGACGACGGTGCCGCGCGTCGGTCGTTCGAGGCCGGCCAGGATGTTGAGCAGCGTCGACTTGCCCGATCCCGACGGTCCCATGACCGCGAGGAATTCACCGCGCCGCACCTCGAGCGTCACCCCGTCGAGCGCAGAGACTGCGGTGGCGCCGGTCGGATAGATGCGCGCGACGTCCGTCGCGCGGACGATCACGCCGTCCGTCGGAGCCATGCGCGCAGCGCAGCCTCGAACGCGGTGGGGGACTCGATGTTCGAAAGGTGGCCGGCGCTCGGAATGATGCTCAGCGTCGCACCGGGGATGGCGGCGCTCATGGTCTGCGACATCTCGAGCGGCGTGATGGCGTCCTCTTCGCCGACGACGACCGCGGTCGGAACGTCGATCGTGGCTAGATCCGGACCGCTGTCCGGACGGTGCGCCATGGCGATGCTTGCCTGCGCGACGGCCTCGGGCGTCTGACTCCGGATCAGCTTCAGCAGCGGATCCCAGTGCGGCGATCCCTTGCGCAGCCACTGCGGCGGTGTCTTGAGCAGCGCCTCGATGCCGTGCTCGCGCACGAGCTCGGCGAGACGGAGACGCTTGTCGCGCGCCTCATCCGTGTCGGCGTCGGCGCGCGTGTCGGCGAGCAAGAGACGCTCGACGCGCTCGCGGTGGCGACGCCACATCGCGAACGCGACGTA
>JBDUCG010000252.1:0-3286 GCA_040003565.1 Chloroflexota bacterium
ACGACCCGCTGCTCGATGCGCCCGCCGCGCTCGACGACAAGCTCCTGGAGGAGCTTGGCCTGCGCGTGATCAGGAAGCCCGAGAGTTAGCGGACCCCCGGGACCAGCCCCGTGACGATCTGAGCGATAGGCGTGGTCGGCGCGAAGCGGAGCATGCGCCTCAGGTCATAAAGCTCGATCTTGTACTCCGGTGATGCGGCGAGGAGCGCATCGGCGCCGATCATCTTCAGCACTGTGCCGATGAGCTCCGCCTGCCATAGGACGCGACCATCGGGCGCAAGGCGCAGGAGCAGGCCTCGCTGCTGCAACTCCGAGCCCGGTCGCCACACGAGCGTTTCACCGTTGCTCGCGATCGCGAGCGCGTGACCGGCGCCGAGCGTCGACTCGCCCTGCAGACCGCGGATGACGACCGCCCGCGGCCCCACATAGAACGCATGCAGCTGCTCCAGGAGGGTCCAGTCGCCTGACCGCGCCACGAAGCGCAGATCGCTCCACTTCTTCAGCGCTGACCCGTCCCAGACGAACGTCCCGCTCCTGTCGCTCGGGCCGGCGCAGCCGGCCTCAGCGCATTCGGGCTGGAACAGCGTCAGCCCGAGAGCGGTCCACTCGACCGTTGCGCCAAGGTGATAGCCGCTCGGGAGGATCTCGCGCTCGGTCCTGCTCGCGACATCGATGAGGACCGCCCGCGTTTGGCACACCGGCGCGGGCGTCGGGCAATCCCCTGGGCGGAACGCGGCGGCGGATCTGCAATCGGGCGAGACGTCCGCTGGCCAGGTCGGGTGAACGCTGGACGCGAGCACGGTCACGCGCCCGTCGGGTAGCGAGATGAGACGCAGCTCTGCGGAGTCGGATGACGTGCGGCACGTCGCCAGAAGGCCCGCCTGCCGAACGTCGAGTCTGAAGACCGGCCCACAGGGCCGGGCGAGCTCCGTGGTCGTCGACTCCGTCCGCTGGCGAACGATGAAGCCTTCGCCTTCGTAAAGCACGACAGGCCACCCTGCGGCAGGGTCGACGGCGAACGTCGACGTCGGGACCGGTGACGGCGATGCGGCAGAGAGAGACGTTGGGGAGGCGGGAGCGCTCAGTGCCGATGACGGCGTCGGCGTGGTCGCGGAGGGAGGCGGGGGAGTACACGCGATGAGAAGCAGCACGCCGACGATGACCGCTCGCATGGCCGCCACGCTACCGGAGACCAGGCAACCCAGCACCCGCGGGAACGATCACGCGCGTCATGCCGATGAAGTCGGCGAGGTCGTCGAGCGCTCCGGCGACGGCGCGTCCGGTCGCGCGCTCGCGTCGCGGACCAGGCTCGAGATGGACGGCGTTGATCACGAGCGCTTCTTTCTCGCGGTCGCCACGTGGATCGACACGACCGATGAGCTCGTCGTCGTGAAGGATCGGCATCGCGAAATAGCCGTACTGACGCTGTGCCGGCGGGGTGTAGATCTCGAGGCGGATCCGCATACCGAACAGGGCCTCAGTGCGAGCGCGGTCGCGGATCAGCGTGTCGAAGGGTGAGAGGAGCGTGGTGCGGCCGCGCCAGCTTCGTTCGAGCGCCTGGATGCGCTCCGCGTCGGACTCGTGCATGAGCCACCGGCCCTTGAGCGTGCCGTCGCCTGACGCGATGCGCGCCGGGACGAACACACCCGCTTTCTCGAGCGACGCGATCGTCTTCGTCACGGATTCGCGGACCGCGCCGGGAAGCATGTTCTGGATCTGCGTTGGCGTCGCCACGCCGAGCGAACGCAGCGCGCGCATTGTCGCGTCGCGGATCAGCGTGGTCCGGGTGGCCGACGACACAAACGCCTTCTCGGGCACGCAGCGCTCCGTGAGATCCCAAAGCCGCTCCTGACCGGCGCGGCCGGCGACGAGCACGCGGCCTTCGGCCGAGAGGAACTCGAGCATCTGGCTCGCGTTGCGGTCGTTCGTCCAGCCGGTCGAATGCCACGACACCGCCTCGCGTCCGTCGAACGCGCTGGTCGCCAGCGGTCCTTCGCGCCGCAGTCGCGAGAGGACCTGCCGTCGCAGCGGGAGATTCGCGCGCATCCACCTGCTTCGGCTGGCAAAGTTCGTGTACCGCGTGGCTGTGCTCCGCATCGCGAGGCGGTAGAAGGGGAGCTGGCGGGTCGGGTACAAGAAGGCGCGCCACTCGAACAGGCGCTGGTCGCGATAGATCAGGCGCGCGACATCGGCCTGGTCGTACTGCCCAAGTCGGCTCCACAGGACGAGGAAGTGGCTGCGCGCGACGGCGCTCGTGGGATCGAGCTGCAGCCAGAGCAGCTGCTCGACCGTGGCGAGCATGCCGCGGCGGTCGGGCGTATTGCGTTCGGACCCGAGCAGCTGCGCGTCGATCGCGAGACGGCGCGCGGCGCGCTGGCTGATCTCCAGCTCGGTCAACGACGTTGTCGGCCCGGCGGGAGTCGCCCTCGCGACGGGCGCGGCCGGCCCTCGGTGCGGTCGGCGAGGCGCTCGCCGAGCCACAGAAGAACGAGCATCACGAAGAGCCCGATCGCCGCGAAGAAGGGCAGCATCACGCCTAGACTTACACACGTGAAGCGCGTCTATCTCGATCACGCCGCGACGACGCCGGTCGACCCTCAGGTCGCCGAGGCGATGGCGCGTGTGCTTCGTGACACGCACGGCAACCCCTCGAGCATCTATGCCGAGGGCCGCGCCGCCCGTGCCCTCGTCGACAACGCGCGCGAGGAGGTGGCGGCGTCGCTCGGCGCCGAGCCGACCGAGATCGTCTTTACCAGCGGCGGGACCGAGGCCGACAACCTCGCCCTGCGCGGCGTGATGAAGGCGCGGCGGGGCCTTGGCGATCACCTCGTCACGACCGCGATCGAGCACCACGCCGTCCTGGATACCGCGCGCGACCTCGAATCGAACGGACACGTGCGGCTCACGGTCGTGGGCGTCGATCGTGACGGCCGCGTCGATCCGGAGGCCATCGCGGCCGCGATCGAGCCAAAGACCACTCTCGTCTCGGTCATGCACGCGAACAACGAGATCGGCACGATCCAGCCGATCGCCGAGATCGGCGCGCTGTGCCGCGACCGCGGCGTGAAGCTGCACACCGACGCGGTGCAGACCGTTGGCGCGCTGGACTTCGATGTGCGCAAGATCCCCGTCGACCTCGTCTCGGTCAACGCGCACAAGTTCTACGGACCCAAGGGCGTCGGCGCGCTCTACGTGCGGCGCGGGTCGCGCCTCGCCACGATGCAGACCGGCGGTGGCCAGGAGAAGGGTCGCCGCACGGGCACCGAGAACGTCGCCGGCATCGTCGG
>JBDUCG010000253.1:0-3282 GCA_040003565.1 Chloroflexota bacterium
CACGTTCTCCACGACGCCGCCTCAGGATGCCGCCGCGGCGCGGAGCGATCAGGCGCCCGCACGCGAGCCGCTCAAGCCCGAGGTGCCGCTGGTCAGCTGGAGCCCATGGCTGTGGCTCGGCCTCGCAGTGCTGCTCGGCGCGATCGCGCTCACGCTGCAGCGGAGACTTCGCTCGGCCTGACCCGGCAGCCGCGATACTCGATGCATGCGGGAGCGTCTCATCCTCATCGACACCCACTCCCTCGTGTACCGCGGCTTCTTCGCCATCCCGCCGCTGACCACGACGAAAGGGGAGCTGTCCAACGCGACGTTCGGCTTCGCCTCGATCTTCCTGAAGGCGATCGAGGAGATCAAGCCGCAGCACATCGCCGCCGCGTTCGACCTCGCGCAGAAGACCTTCCGCCACGAGCGCGACGCGACCTACAAGGCGACGCGCAAGCCCATGCCCGACGAGCTGCGCCCGCAGTTCGAGCGCGTCAAGGAGCTCCTTGAGCGCTTCGGCGTGCCGATGTACTCGCTCCCCGGGTACGAGGCTGACGACGTCATCGGCGCGCTCAGCAGGCAGGCCGACGCCGCCGGGCTCGAGGCGATCATCGTCTCGGGAGACCTCGATCCGCTCCAGCTGGTAACGCCCAACGTGAAGCTCTTCACCACACGCATGGGCTTCCAGAACACCGTCGTGTACGACGAGGCGAAGATCTTCGAGCGCTACGGGCTCAAGCCCTCGCAGATGGTCGACTTCAAGGCGCTCAAGGGCGACACGACCGACAACATCCCCGGCGTACCCGGTGTCGGCGACAAGACCGCCGCGAAGCTCATCGCCGAGAACGGGACGCTCGAGGGTGTGTACGCGGACCTGTCGCGCTTCACACCGAAGCTGCGCGAGTCGCTCGCGGCGAACAAGGAGCAGGTCTTCAACAGCCGGATCATGGCGACGATCGTGACCGATCTGCCGGTGACGCTCGAGATCGACCGCACGCGCTGGAAGGGCTACGACCGCCCGGCGGTCCTCGACCTCTTCCGCGACCTCGAGTTCCGCAGCCTGATCCCACGCCTCCCACCCGCTGATGCCGAGCTGGCGGGCGGGCCGAGGCTCACCGCGCGCCCGGGCCAGCTCGCGCTCGGCCTCGATCCCGCGCCGGCGGTGACCGCGCCGGTCGACACCACGCTCATCGGCGCCACGGAGGCGGAGAACGTCGCGGACCTCGCACGCGCGGCCGGCGCGGTCGCGCTGCACGCCGACGTCGACATCAAGAGACACCCCGATCTCATCGGACTCGGCCTCGCCGTGGGCGAGCGCGCCTGGTACCTCCCTAAGTCAGCGGGCCTGCCCGCGGCGATCATCGAGCTCCTCGCCGACCCCGGCATCAAGAAGACCGCGCACGACGTGAAGACGGCGCGCCTCGCGCTGCGGCGGGCGGGCGCGGACCTGCGCGGCGCGACGATGGACACGATGCTCGCCTCGTACCTGGTGAACGCGAGTCGCCGCTACCACGCGATCGAAGATCTCTCCGCGGAGCGTCTCAAGCTGGAGGTACCGGTCCTCCCCGTGCCGGACCGTAAAGATCCGCATCGCGTGGCCACGCTCGAGGACCGGCTGACGCGATCCGGTGCCGGTGCCGTCGCCGCTGCACGATTGGGCGTGCTCTTCGACGAGGACCTCGACCGCCTTGGCCAGAGGCGCCTGTTCGAGGACATCGAGCTGCCACTCGTGGACGTCCTCGTGGAGATGGAGGAAGCGGGCATCGCCGTCGACCTCACCTACCTGCGTTCCCTGGGCGAGGAGTTCGCGCGCGAGGTCGCGCGCATCGAGCGCGAGGCGTACGACTCGGTGGGCCACGAGTTCCCGATCAACTCCCCCAAGCAGCTCGGCTCGCTGCTGTTCGAGGAGCTCAAGCTTCCGCGCGGCCGGCGCACGGCGACCGGCTATTCCACCGACGCCACGGTGCTCGAGGAGCTGCGCGGCGCGCATCCGGTGGTCGACAAGATCCTCGAGTACCGCGAGATCGAGAAGCTGCGGTCGACGTACGCGGAGGGCCTTGGCGCGCTCGTGGACCCGCAGACGCGCCGCGTGCACACCTCGTACGAGCAGGCCGTGGCGGCCACCGGCCGTCTTTCGAGCAAGAACCCCAATCTGCAGAACATCCCCATCCGGACGGCGCTCGGGCGGCGCATCCGCCGCGCGTTCGTCGCGCAGGGTGAGGGCATGTCGCTCGTCGCGGCGGACTACTCGCAGGTCGAGCTGCGCGTGCTCGCGCACGTCTCCGGCGATCCCGAGCTCACCAAGGCGTTCAAGGATGGTGCGGACGTCCATCGCCGCACCGCGGCCGCGGGCTTCGGTGTCACAGAGGACCAGGTGACCAAGGAGCAGCGCGACGTCGCGAAGATGCTCAACTTCGGCATCGTCTATGGCATGAGCGACTTCGGACTCGCGTGGCGGATGAAGATGCCGCGCGAAGAGGCGTCGCACTTCATCGACGAATACTTCAAGCGGTACGCACTGGTGCAGCGTTATGTCATCGAGACGAAGGCCTTCGCGACTGAGCAGGGCTACGTCGAGACACTGCTCGGTCGCCGTCGCTACATCGCCGATATGACCAGCGGGAACAGGGCGATCCGCTCGGCGGCCGAGCGCATGGCGATCAACATGCCGATCCAGGGCACTGCCGCGGACATCATGAAGATCGCGATGCGCCGCGTGTATGACCGCCTGTCGAACGAGAAGCTCCACGCGCGCGTGCTCCTTCAAGTCCACGACGAGCTCGTGGCCGAGGTGCCGACCGCGGAGGTCGACGAGATCGCCGAGATCTTGGGCCACGAGATGGGGCACGCGTACGCGCTGGATGTGCCATTGGTCGTGGACGTAAGAGCTGGCGCCAATTGGGACGAGATGACGCGCCTCGAGGTGAAGGCTCCTGCCCGAGCTTCCTGAGGTCGAGACCATCGCGCGCCAACTGCAAGGGCTCGTCGTGGGCCGAAAGGTCGCGGCGTTCGCGTCGTTGTGGCATCGCGTCACCGAGTCGCTGCCGTCCGACCACTTCGCGTCGCGCCTGGTCGGCCGCAGCATCACCGCGGTCGGCCGACGCGGGAAGTTCGTCGTGCTCGAGCTCGACGGCGGTGAGGCGCTGATCGTCTCGCTGCGCATGACCGGGCAGCTGCTCTTCCGGGAGGCCGGCGCGGCCGAGGACCGCTTCGTGCGCGCGCTCGTGACATTCGCGGACGGCACACTGCTGCGGTTCGCGGACACGCGCAAGTTCGGGCGCATGCAGATCGTCGACCGCG
>JBDUCG010000254.1:0-3276 GCA_040003565.1 Chloroflexota bacterium
GGCTGTCCGATGCCTGCCGGCAGGTTCGCCGGCGTCAGCACGGTCATGCCGCTGTCGCGCGCCGCTGTGGCCAGGTTCGGAACGTCGTAGGGGCGCGGCTGCTCCGTCCAGGTGAGCGTCCCGTAGGCCGCGAAGCTGGACGCGCCGGTCAGATCGCTTGACGTGATCGGAACGGCGACGAGCTGCTTCGGCTCGAAGATCGTGAGGATCGTCTCCGCGAGACCGCTGACCGTGAGCAGCGTCGCGACGAGCGCGACCGTTGCTGCCGCGGCGAGGCCGCGGATCCAGATGTTCACTGCGAAGGGCCGCCGACCCGAGGCACCGCGCGTCACCGGTGCGACGCGCTCCGCATCGACGCGCGCACGCAGGCGGGCGAGCGCGCGTTCCGTGTCGACCTTGGCCTCCGAGACCGAAAGCATTTCCTCTATGTCACTCATGTGGTGACCTCCTTACGGAACGCGTCCTCCGCGCGACGGAGCAACGTTCCGATACTCGATTGCCGCAGTCCGAGTGCGGCACTGATCTCCTCGTAGCTGAGTCCGCTGTAGCGAAGGGCAAGCAGCGCGGCGCTTCGGTCCGGCAACCGCGCGAGCGCGGCACGGACCTCGTGCCTCGTCTCAGCCGTCTCGGCAGCCTGGGCCGGATCCGGCGCCTGCGCATCGCGGCGCACGGCCTCGACGGCATCGCGCCGTCCGCGCCGCTCGCGCGAGCGAAGGACGTTGAGCGCGGTGTGCGCGGCCGCGGCATAGAGCCACGGTCCGGCGTAATGCGCCTGGGCCGGGTGCCTCCGATAAAAGGAGACGAAGACGTCCTGTGCCACGTCCTCCGCCTCGTCGGCATCGGCGACCACCCGGTGCGCGATCGCGACCACTTTTGGATACTCCCGGCGGAACAGGTCTTCGAAGGCCGGGGGCAGGCCGCGCCCAGGGACGGTCCCCAGGCCCAGACGCTCGGCGACTTCCATGTCTTCCTTCAAAGCACCACCGGGCCGCCGAATGTGACAGCCACGGTCCGATTGTCTCCCACGGTCGGGCGGCAGCTAGCGGACGATCACCAGCGCCTGCGCTTTGCCCTGCACCGGATACGACATCGCGACCGGCCCGTCGAACCACAATTCCACCACCGTGCCGGGGACCAGCTCACGTGCCGCGGCAGCCACCTCGCCGCCCTGCGCCCGGCGTGTGATCCGCGTGCTGCTTGTCACGGCGACGGAGGCCTTCTGGCCGGCCGTTGGCGTCGATGGGTCGGACTCGACGAGCACCGTTACGCCATCGGTCCGCCCGTTCACGCTGGTGATGACACCGGTGATATCAGCCGGACGGCTGGCCGCGGCACCGCCGCAGGCGGAGCTGACCAGAAGCGCGAGCGCGAGAAGCATCGGTCGCATGCCACACAGACGAGCGAACTGGCCCGCGGGTTCCATGGCGTGCCACGCTACAAGGGTGCTGATCCGCGAGCACCCCGCGACCGAATTGACCGTCGCCACGCGGATCCTCGCCCGGGCCGACGCCCTGGCGCCGGACGGTCGCATCACGCTGCGCCTGAACGACGTCCTCTACGTATCCGGCCGCGGCGTATCGAACCACACCATGACCCCGTACGACGTCGCGTCCGTGCTGCTCGCCGACGGCACGCGGCTGGTGGGTGTCCCACCGGACGACTTCGACGAGTACATCGCCGCGCATCGCGCCGCGACCGATGCGGAGAGCGTCGCGCGCGGCTCGGACGGCGCCATCGTCGCCGCACCTTCGCTTCAGGCATGCGCGATGGCGCTCGTCGCGCAGCGTCGTGCCGAGCGCGGTCCCGATATCGCGAGCCTCGAGCGCGTGTGGGAGGAGCTCGTGGCGGAGGCGCGCATCAGCGGCGCGCTCATCGGCGCGTTCCCCGCCGAGGACAAGACACCCGGCTGAGTCTTCCCTCTAGTCTCTTCACGGCGCGGCGCGGCCGCGTGCAAGGAGGAAGGCGTGAACAAGCTCGTCATCGCATCGCTCATGGTCCTGACGATCGTTCTCGGCACCGCAGCGTCGGGCGTGCCCGCGCGGAACGAGGATCTTCGTCTCTCGACGTTGCAGGTCGCCGTCACGTTCGACGGCATGCCGACGGCGTTCTTCCGTTCCGTCTCGGGGCTCAAGGTGGAGGTCGACGTCGTCGAGGTCCGGGAGGGCGGCGAGAACGGGGCCCCGCACAAGATTCCCGGGCGCGTGAAGTACCCGAACCTCGTGCTGAAGCAGGGCTTCACCGGACCGAGCGAGCTACAGAAATGGGCGTTCCGCATCGCGTCAGGACAGTTCGAGCACAAGAACGCGACGATCGTCATTTACGACCAGAAGCGGGTCGAGGTCGCGAGGTACACCCTGACAAATGCCTGGCCGGCGAAGTGGGAGGGCCCCGACTTCGACGCAGGCAGCAACGAGGTCGCGATCGAGACGATCGAGATCGCTCATGAAGGCCTGCGCCTCGTCACCGACCCGTAGGGCGTGCGCGGGCGCGCTTGGTCGCTGTTCGACCAAGCGCGTCGGCGTTGGCGTCGTATGTGCAGTCGAAAGTGCCGTGGACTGGATCGGCGCCATCCTGGAGCGCATCCGCACGATGGAGTGCCCGGCCTGCGGCGCGCGTCTCGCGAGCTGCGCCGTGCGGGGCATCACGGCGGAGCCGCAGGCGCTCGTCGTGAAGCTCGCGTGCACCGTGTGCGGCGAGTCGAGCGTCGCGATCGTCGAGCGCGAAGACGAGAACGCGCCCGCCTTCACGAAGGACGACGTTCTCGATGCGCACGATTTCCTCGAGACCTGGCAAGGTCCGGTCGCCGAGCTCATCAAGACCGCATAAGAAGGAGAAAGACATGGCACGTATCCAGAAGGACATCGTCGTCGATGTCCCCGTCAGCACCGCATACGACCAGTGGACGCAGTTCGAATCCTTCCCGGAATTCATGGAGGGCGTGAAGGAGGTCGTTCAGCTCGACGAGAAGCGGCTTCGCTGGATCGCCGAGATCGTCGGGAAGGATGAGGAGTGGGAGGCCGAGATCACCGACCAGGTCCCGGACCGCCACATCGCGTGGCGCAGTGTCACGGGGGCGATGAACGCCGGATCGGTGAACTTCGAGCCTGCCGGCGAGGGCAAGACCAAGATCGAGCTTGAGCTGACCTACGAGCCGCGCGACGCGGCGGAAAAGGTCGGAGACGCGCTCGGCTTCCTCGAGCGCCGCGTGAGCGGCGACCTCGGGCGATTCAAGAAGTTCATCGAGTCACGCGGGACCGAGACCGGTGCGTGGCGCGG
>JBDUCG010000255.1:0-3264 GCA_040003565.1 Chloroflexota bacterium
AATACCTTGTACCCGACACCGCGCACATCGACGACGACGTGATCCGTGCCGCGCGCGACGACCTCGCCGCTGACGTACGCGATCACGAGTTCGGTGCGTCAGTCGCGCGCTCGGGTGCCGCGGCTCGGCGACGCGGCACTCCCCTCGCTCGCGGCTGGCTACGCCGGCCCGCCATCCACGGCGCGCGCGCCGCTTGGGCCGGCTGGGCGCAGATGCTCGCTCGAGGAGTGCCGCCTCCCACTCGCCGCGTCACCCGTCCGCGTATCGCGCTCACTCCGCGGCCGCGATGGCCGCGGCGAATTTGATGCGCTGCGCGTGGGTCAGGGCGATCGCGATGGCGTCGGCGACGTTGTCCTGCGTAATTGGCTCGGTTAGCTCCAACACATGCACGAGCATGCGCTGCACCGCGCGCTTGTCGGCGCCGCCGTTGCCCGTGACCGACTGCTTCACCTCTTGCGGCGTGTACTCGGCGATCACGAGTCCCGCTCTGGCGCCGCAGACCAGTGCGACTCCGCGGGCTTCGGCCACGGCCATCGCCGTCTTCACGTTCTTGTTGAAGTAGAGGCGCTCGAGCGCGAGGTACGCGGGTGCGTGCGTCGCGATGAGCGTGTCGATCGCCTCAGCGATCGCCAGCAGCTTCTCCGCGGCGCTGCCGTAGCGCGGCGTTTCGACCAGGCCGTGGGCGAGGAGACGGGCCGGGTCGGTGCTCAGCTCCAGAAGCGCGTAGCCCATGCCCGTCGTGCCCGGGTCGATCCCGAGGACCGTGCTCGAGCTAGGCGTGCTGAAGGACCTCGTCCGGTACGTCGAAGTTGGCGTGGACCTTCTGAACGTCGTCCAGCTCCTCGAGCTCCTCGACCAGGTGGAGGACCTTCCGGGCCTGATCGCCCTCGACGCGGACGGTCGTCGTTGGGCGCATCGAGATCTCGGCCGAGGCCACCGTGATCCCAGCCTTCTCGAGCGCCTTCTTGACCTTCTCGAACGAGCCGGGCGTCGTGTACGCGGTGACGAGGCTCCCGTCGGTCTCGACGTCCTCCGCGCCCGAATCGATCGCGATGAGCGAGACCTCATCGGACGAGCGCTTGCCGGCGTCGATCTCGATGATGCCCTTCTGCTCGAAGAGCCACTGCACCGAGCCCGACTCGCCGAGCTTGCCGCCGTTCTTCGTGAACGCCGCGCGGACCTCGGACGCGGTGCGGTTGCGGTTATCGGTCGCCGCCTCGACCATCACGGACACGCCTCCCGGCGCGTAGCCCTCGTAGACGATGCTCTCGAGCTGTGCACCGTCGCCGCCGCCCGTTGCGCGCTCGATGGCGCGCTGGATGTTGGCGTGCGGCATGTTCACGTTGCGGGCGCGGTCCATCGCGAGTCGGAGCCGGAAGTTCGCCTCGGGATCGCCGCCGCCCTCGCGCGCGGCGAGCATGATCTCGCGCGTCATCTTGGTGAAAACGACGCCGCGTTTGACGTCCGCCGCGCCCTTCTGGCGCTTGATCTGGCTCCACTTTGAGTGTCCGGACATCGCGCGAATACTATTCGACGCACACGCGCTGGGGAGAGCGACATTGGCCCTCATACAACCCGACAAGATCCGCAATGTGGCGGTCGTGGGGCACGGTGGATCTGGGAAAACGACCCTCGTGGAGAGCCTGCTTCATGCCGTCGGCGCCACGAACCGCCTCGGCAAGGTCGATGACGCGACGAGCATCCTCGACACCGATCCCGAAGAGCAGAAGCGCCGCATCACCATCAACATCGCGCTCGCGTCGTTCACGCACGACGGCACCAAGATCAATCTCCTCGACACACCCGGCTTCCTCGATTTCGCGGGTGACCAGCACGCCGCGCTTCGAGTTGCCGACGCCGCGATCGTCGCCGTGGACGCCTCGGCCGGGGTCCAGGTCGGCACACAGCTGGTCTGGTCGGAGCTCGACGACCACAAGACGCCACGGGTCGTGGTCATCACGCGGCTCGACCGCGAGAACGCCGATTTCGAGCAGGTGCTCGGTCAGCTTCGCGAGGCGTACGGGATCCGCGTCGTACCGCTGCACGTCCCGCTGGGCGAACACCAGGGCATCTCCGCGACCATCGATCTTCTGCACGGACAGGTGCTGAAGGGCCCGAAGGAGCCGATCGCCGAGATCGACAAGGCGCAGTCCGACGCGATCGGTCAGTTCCGTCAGCAGCTCGTCGAGGCGATCGTCGAGACCAACGAGGACCTCCTCACGCGCTACCTCGACGGCAAGGAGATGTCGTACGAGGAGCTGCGCGACGCCCTGCATGCGGCCGTCCGCGAAGGCAAGGTGATCCCCGTGGTCGCGACATCGGCGTCGAAGAACGTGGGCTACGCCGCGCTCCTCAACACGATCCGCGAGATGCTCCCCTCGCCCGCCGAAGACACTTCGGTGATCGGGAAATCTCCCGCGGGCGACGAGACGGCGCGCAAGACGGATCCGGCCGAGAAGTTCTCGGCGTTCGTGTTCAAGACGCTGGCCGATCCATTCGTGGGAAAGCTCAGCTACGTTCGCGTCTACTCGGGCACGCTGCACCACAACACGCAGGTGTTCGACGCGACGAAAGGCGAGACCGAGCGCGTCGGACAGATCTTCTTCCTGCGCGGCAAGGAGCAGGAGATCACGGACGCGGTCGGCGCCGGCGACATCTGCGCGGTGCCGAAGCTCACCGCGACCTCCACGAATGCGACGCTGTCCGACAAGGACGCGCCGATCCTCTACGACCCGATCGCGTTCCCGCCGCCATCGTTCTCCGTGGCGATCGATCCCGCGAGCAAGGCGGACCTCGACAAGATGTCGACGGCGCTCCACAAGCTCATCGACGAGGATCCCTCGCTGCACGTGCGCCGCGACGACGCGACGCACGAGACGATCCTGTCCGCGGTCGGCGAGTCGGGCATCGACGTCGCGGTGCACCGGCTCAAAGAGAAGTTCGGCGTCCAGGTCGAGATGCGCACGCCGCGCGTGCCATATCGGGAATCCATCCGTGCGAAGGCACGCGCGCAGGGCCGCTACAAGCGGCAGACCGGTGGCCACGGCCAGTTCGGTGACGCCTGGCTCGAGGTCGAGCCGCTGCAACCCGGATCGGGTGTGGTCTTCGAGACGCGCATCGTTGGCGGATCTGTCCCGCGCAACTTCTGGCCCGCCGTCGAGAAGGGCATCCGGGAGCAGGCAATAAAGGGTGTGATCGCCGGCTACCCGCTCTCCGATTTCAAGGCGATCCTTGTCGACGGATCGTTCCACCAGGTCGACTCGA
>JBDUCG010000256.1:0-3257 GCA_040003565.1 Chloroflexota bacterium
TGACCTCGAGTCCAGCCGCGGGACCATAGGCCATCCCGACGGCGACGCCGCGGTTCAGTTCGACGACTGGTGAGGGCGCGACCGAGGCAAGCGCGTCATAGAGCGCGACCATGCGCTCCCAGTCCGTTTCGGCCGCCTCTCGCGCGCGGGCATGGCAGGCGGCGATGGCCGCCTGAAGCGCGTACGGACCGAGCGGGCCCAGGCGCTCGGCGCGCGTGAGCGCCGCGAGTCCGCGCTGGATGAGCAGGTGATCCCAGAGCGTGCGGTCCTGATCGAGGAGCAGGATCGGCTCACCGTCGGGCCCAATGCGCGCGCCGAGCCGCGATGCCTGTATCTCCATGAGCGCGAGGAGACCCTGCACCTCCGACTCACCCGGCGCGAGGCCCGCGAGGATCCGCCCCAGGCGCAGCGCGTCCTCGCAGAGCTCGGGACGGACCCAGTCATCCCCCGCAGTTGCGGAATAGCCCTCGTTGAAGATGAGGTACACGACCTCGAGCACCGAGCCCAGGCGCGCGACGCGATCCGGACCGGTCGGGACCTCGAACGGGACATGCGCCTCAGCAAGGGTGCGTTTCGCGCGGGCGATCCGCTGCGCGATCGTCGCCACGGGAGCGAGGAACGCTCGGGCGATCTCTTCGGTGGAAAGCCCGCCGACCACGCGGAGCGTGAGCGCGGCACGCGCGTCGGCGGAGAGCACCGGGTGGCACGCGGTGAAGATGAGGCTCAGCAGGTCGTCGCCGATCTCGTCTTCGGCGACCGTGTCGGGATCGATAGACGGGGCGGTCTCGAGGTCTCGGCCCAGCTCGACTACCTTCCGCTCCGCCATCGCTAGGCGCCTGATCCGGTCGACCGCTTTGTGCTTGGCGGTGGCCATGAGCCAAGCGCCGGGGTTGTCGGGTACACCCTCATCGGGCCATTGCTCCAGCGCGGCCACGAGCGCGTCCTGCGCCAACTCCTCAGCGAGGCCGACGTCGCGCACGACGCGAGCCAGCCCGGCGATCAGCCGGGCTGACTCGATGCGCCAGATCGCGTCGATCGCGCGGTGTGCCTCGGTCGCTACGAAGGCTTCCCTTCCACGTCGGCCTCGAACATCGCGATCGGCCGGATCTCGAACTCGCCGCCGTCGTAGGGCGCTCGCTTGAGCCACTCGACTGCCTCGTCGAGCGAGCGGACCTGCCATAGCCAATAACCCGCCACCAGCTCCTTCGCCTCCGCGAACGGCCCGTCGATGACCGTGCGCCTCTTGCCCTCGAACCGGACGCGCTTGCCCTGACTACTCGGGCTGAGTCGGCCGGCGCCGAGCACCACACCAGCCTTCACGAGCTCGTCGTTGAACTTCTGGTACTCCGACATGGCGTCGTGCGACGGGGGAGCGCTGGCGTTGCTTTGCTCGCCCTCTTTGGCGAAGATCATGACCCGCATCTCGACTCCTTCCGTATCTTGTCCCACCCTAGCGTCGATCGAGCGGCGCGGAAATCGACGCAGCGCGGATACTTCTCCCGTGATCTACGACCTCGACGCCGGCCGGCCGGAGCGCCCGGCCCGTTCGGGTGCGCGGATGACCGCCGTCACCGTGGTCGCGATCAGCGGTGCGCTGCTGTACTTCGCGGCTCTGGCGTTCGCGCCGGGTCAGCGCGCCGCGCAGACGCCGATCCTCACGTTCTCGGCACCGGCGATGCCCACGCTGGCCCGGCCGACCTTCAACACCAAACCGGTCCCCGACCGCACGCTCGTCCTGTCGGACGAGGACGCGATCACCACGTTCCGCATCACCTCGCTGGGGCAGACCGGCCTGGTGAAGAACGACTCCGTCGCGACGACGTACCGCCTCCGCGCGACCGGCGATGTCGTCACCGTCGCGCCGCTGCCGGAGAGTGAGGCGCTGCCGTACTCGTCGCCGCTGGTCTTCGACCCGCCGCTACGCGTGCGCGGCCGGGCGGCGGAAGCGACGCTCACGTTCAACGGCGTGTCGGCCATCCGCTGGATCGAGAACGGCACGGTCTTCGAGATGTCGTCTCGGACGCTGAACGTGACTCAATTAGCAGAGCTGGCGAACAAGCTGCGCTGATCCCGCGCTAGTACTCTCTCCTTATGGGGAGCGGCGCTCTCGCGACCTTTCATGAGCCTGTCCGCGAGTGGTTCGGCGCGTCCTTCGCGTCGCCCACGCGCGCGCAGGAGCTCGCCTGGCCACAGGTCGCATCAGGTCAGAGCACGCTCGTGCTCGCGCCGACGGGCTCGGGCAAGACGCTGGCAGCATTCCTCTACGCGATCGACCAGCTGCTGCACGCACCACCGGCCGGCTGCCGCGTCGTCTACATCTCGCCGCTGAAGGCGCTCGCGGTCGACGTCGAGCGCAACCTCCGCGGACCGCTGGTCGGCATCCGCCACGTCGCCGAGCGCATGGGGACGCCGCTGCGCGAGCCGAGCGTCGCGATCCGCACCGGCGACACGCCGGCCCGCGAGCGCGCGCGCTTCGCGAAGCAGCCGGCCGACATCTTCATCACCACGCCGGAGTCCCTGTATCTCGTGCTGTCGAGCTCCGCGCGCGAAGGGCTCCGCGACGTGCGGACCGTCATCGTCGACGAGATCCACGCGATGGTCGCGACCAAGCGCGGCGCGCATCTCGCGCTCTCGCTCGAGCGGCTCGAGGAGCTCGCCGGGCATCCGCTCCAAAGGATCGGCCTCTCCGCCACGCAGCGGCCGCTCGACGAGGTCGCGCGTTTCCTGGGCGGCTTCAACGCCGACGGGCCGCGACCGGTGAAGATCGTCGACGCCGGCCACACCAAGCAGCTGGACCTCCGTGTCGAGATACCGGTCGACGACATGTCGAAGCTCGGCACCGAGACGCTCGAGATCCGCAGCGGGCCGGCGTCGCGCGCCGACGCCCGCTCGAGCATCTGGCCGGCCATCCACCCGCGGCTGCTCGAGCTCATCCGCGAGCACCGCTCGACGCTCATCTTCGTGAACAGCCGCCGCCTCGCGGAGCGCATCGCGAGCGCGGTCAACGAGCTCGCGGGTGAGGAGCTGGTGCACGCGCATCACGGATCGATCGCGCGCGAGCAGCGACTCCGCATCGAGGACGACCTCAAGGCCGGTCGGCTGCGCGCGCTCGTCGCCACGTCGTCGCTCGAGCTCGGGATCGACATGGGCGCGATCGATCTCGTCATCCAGGTCGAGGCGCCGCCGTCGGTCGCAAGTGGCATGCAGCGCATCGGCCGCGCCGGGCATCGCATCGACATCCCCAGCAAGGGCGTGAT
>JBDUCG010000257.1:0-3253 GCA_040003565.1 Chloroflexota bacterium
ACGCGCACGGGCCGAGTTTAGGCCCGTCCGCCACGAGCGCCGATGCCTCGCTCGACCGCCTGTTCGTAGAGACGACCGAGCCGCACGGGCTGACGGCCACCACTCGTCGCGTACGCGAAGAGCTCCGCGAGGAATGTCCGGGTGCCCTTGCCGCGGTGCGCTTCCGCGCGCGCGTCGACGTCGGCCGCGGCGCCAAGTCCGCGATGTGCTTCCGCAAATGCCTCGTCAGGCACGTTCAGCGCCACGCGCAGCGGGTGGACGTTCACGATCTTCAGGCCCGGCCCGTCGAACGCTTCTCGCAGCGCGCCGAGCTCCCAGGGGAGGCCGGCATCAGAGTGCACATCGTCCTCCCAGAACACCGGCAGACGGACCGTGCCCGCGACCGTGCGCAGTGGCGCGAGCATCGGCTGCAGGAACGCGAACAGGTTCGAGTCGTAGCGGAAGCCGTTCTCGGCCATCTTGCGCAGCATCCGTGTGTCGTCGTAGAAGCAATGCGAGCGGAACGACACCGCGTCGGGCCAGAGCGCTTTGGTCGTCGCGATGACCTCGTCCACCGTCGCGCCGTGCGTGCTGCCGGGCAGGAAGTTCGGATGGAGACCCACGTCGTCGCTCGACACGGCCTCGCGCGTGCGCAGACGCGCCTCGAGGTAATCGGAGCGATGCGTGAGGAACGGCGTGAGCGGCACGCCGTGCTCGTCGGCGAGCGCGTACAGATCGCGGATCGCCCAGTCGGGCGACCACTCGATGTCCGTGGTGAAGCAAAGCGGCGAGGCCTCGACCGTGTACGCGTGCACCGCGTCGAGCGGCGTCGGCTGGAACACGCGCGAATCCTACGGGTACATTGCGCCGCATGAAGCTGAGCGATGCGGCGGCGCGCGCGCCGCTCCGCTGCGTGCGCGATGCCGATTTCGACGACCTCGGTCTCCTCGGCGCGAGCGCCGGTCGCGTGCTCGTCTACGCCGTCGATGCGCGCTCGCTCGAGCGCCTCGCGAAGACGCGCGCGGCGGCCGCGGTCATCACGACGGCCGAGCTCGCCGACGCGGTGCCTTCGTCGCTCGGTCTTGCGATCGCCGAGCATCCCGAGTCCGCCTTCTACGACCTGCATCGCTCTCTCCACGCCTCGAGCGACTTCTACTGGCGCGACTTCGCGACCGAAGTCGATCCGAGCGCGAGCGTGCACGAGCGCGCGTACGTCGCGCCGCGTAACGTCCGCCTCGGCGCGCGCGTCATCGTCGAGCCGAACGCGACGATCCTCGAACGCGTGGCCATCGGCGATGACACGGTCGTGCGCGCTGGCGCGGTGCTCGGGTCGGAGGGTTTCGAGTTCAAGGGTCCGGCGATGCGTCAAGGTCGCGCGGCGCGCGCCGAGTGGGACTACGGCACGACGAACGTCGCCGTACCGCACGCCGGATCGGTCGAGATCGGCGCGCGCGTGGAGATACAGGCGAACTCGACCGTCGACCGCAGCCTGTTCCGGCTGCCCACGCGCATCGGCGACGACACGAAGATCGACAACCTGGTGCACGTCGCGCACTCGGTGCGCATCGGCGCGCGCTGCCTCATCGCCGCTGGGGCGACGATCGCGGGCAGCGCCCTCATCGGCGACGAGGTGTGGATCGGTCCGCACGCGGTGATTTCGAGCGGGGTGAAGCTCGGCGACGGGTCGGCGATCGTGATCGGTGCGACGATCACCAAGGACGTCGCGGCGGGTCAGCGTGTGGCCAGCGACCTGCGCGTGTACCGCTTACCCTGAGCCGCACCCACACCAGCGGCAGGAGGCATCCCTGAGCCATACGGTCGTGCTCGGCGGCGGCATCTGCGGGCTCGCCGCCGGCTTCACGCTGGCCGAGCACGGCGAGCGCGTGACGGTGCTGGAAGCACAGGACTTCCTCGGCGGTCTCGCGACGACGCTGCGCGGATCGACGCAGGCGGGCTTCGACTTCGGGCCGCACGCGTATCACGCCCGCAATCAGCGCGTGCTCGACATGTTCAAAGAGATCGCGTCGGACGGTTTCCCCGCACAGGCCAAGAACGTGCGCATCAAGTTCCGCGGCAAGTACTACAAGTACCCGCTCGAGGCGTTGGATATCGCGCGCAGCATGTCGCCGCTCCTCGCGGCCCGCGCGTTCTTCGACTACTTCGTGGAGGTCGTGCGGAAGCGGGTGCGGCCGCGGAAGATCGTCTCGGCCGAAGACTGGGTCACTCAGGGCATGGGCAAGACCCTCTACGGCATGTTCTTCGGGCCGTACACGCAGAAGGTCTGGGGCATGCCGCCCTCGCAGCTCGCGGCGTCGTTCGCCCAGCATCGCATCCCGCAGATCAATCTCTGGAAGGTCGCGGTCAGCTCGTTCCGGAAGGGCCTCGACAAGATCACCGAGGGCGAGCACAAGTACGCACCGTTGGTCGTGCAGCTCTACTACCCACCGAAGGGCGCCGGCCTGATCTCGCAGCGGATGGCCGAGCGCATCCGCACGGCATCGCCCGATAACCGAGTGATCACACGCGCCCTCGTCACGGGCCTCGAGGTCGAAGGCGACCGCGTGTGCGCCGTCCGCTATCGGAGGGTCGCGTCGACCGCGCGCGACGGCCAGCTTTGCCTCATCGCCTCGGGCATCGAGCCGGGCGTTGCGCCATACCGCTTCGAAGGTCCCGAGGAGCGCGTCGAGTGCGACCGAGTGGTGAACACGCTGCCGCTGCCGGCCTTGTTCGCGCTGCTCGGCAGCGGCGCATCCAGCGCGGCGCGCGAGGCGGCGCAGAAGCTTCGCTTCCGCGCGCTCACCATCGTCGGTCTGCGCTTCCGGAAACCGAAGGTCCTCCCCGCGCAGTCCGTGTATTTCCAGGACAAGACGTTCAACCGCGTGTCGGAGACGCGCAACTACGGCGGCACCGAGATCTGCCCGCCCGACGAGACCGTGGTCCTCTGCGACATCACCTGCGAGACCGGGGACGCGGTCTGGACGGCGTCCGCCGCGGAGCTCGGGCGGCGCTGCGCGGAGGACCTGGCGGCGGAGGGCTTCTGCCGCGTCGAAGATGTCGCCGAGAGCGTCGTCCTGCGCGCGACCACCGGGTACCCGGTCTATATGGTCGGCTTCGAGGCGGCGATGCAGACGCTCATGGACGAGCTGATGCGCTTCGACGGTCTGGTGACCGGCGGCCGGCAGGGCCTGTACAAGTACGTCGACATGGACATCGCCTCGGAGATGGGGATCACGATGGCCGAGCACCTCCTCTCGGGTCGCTCCAAGCGCGACGC
>JBDUCG010000258.1:0-3247 GCA_040003565.1 Chloroflexota bacterium
TTCTTCATCGACGCGCAGGGCGTCATCCGGCACGTCGAGCGCGGCGAGGTCATGGATGCGAACGCTGTTCGCGAGGGGATCGCGAAGGCGCGCTAGGCGTAGGGTGTCGAGCGTGCCGGACGAGTCGATCCGCCTACCGGCCCAGCCCACCGCCTTGGTGGGGCGCGATGACGACGTGCGCCACATTCGAGCGCTCGTCGAGCGCGATCGTAAGCGCCTCATCACGCTCACCGGCCCAGGCGGCAGCGGCAAGACGCGACTCGCGATCGCGGCGGCGACACATCTCGCCGACCTGTTCCCGGACGGTGTCCGCTTCGTGGACCTCTCGGCGCTGCGCGATCCGGCGCTCGTGCCAGCGGCGATCGCGCAACAGCTCGAGGTCCGCACGACGAGCGACAGGGAGGCGACGGCGGCCATCGTCCGCGCTCTCGGCGCTCGCCGAGTCCTGCTGCTGCTGGACAACTTCGAGCAGGTCATCGATGCCTCGCCCATCGTCGCGGAGCTGCTCACCGCGTGCCCGGGCCTCATGGTGCTTGCCACGAGCCGTCGCCCGCTCGATCTGAGATGGGAGGCGGAGTGGCCGGTGGGGTCGCTCGCAGCGCCGGACGCCGTCGCGCTCTTCATCGAGCGCGCGCGCGACGCGGATCCCGCGCTCCCGCTGGGTAAGGAAACACGCGAGGCGATCGCCGCGGTGTGCGAGCAGCTCGATCGCCTCCCGCTTGCGATCGAGCTCGCCGCCGCGCGCGTCCGCACCGTCCCGCCGCGTCTGATGCGTACGCAGCTCGAGCGCCGTTTGGTGTTCCTCGACTCCGGCGCGCGCGACCTTCCAGAACGCCACCGCACGCTCGCGAACACGGTCGGCTGGAGCTTTGATCTCCTCACCGAGGAGGATCAGCGACTCTTCTGCTCCCTCGCGGTCTTCGCCGGCGGCTTCACCGAGAGCGCTGCTCGAGCGGTGCTCGATCTACCCGCGGGCGGAGTGCGCGACGCGCTCGGTTTTCTGGTCGAGTGCAGTCTGCTGCAGCTGGTCGAGCACGAGCCACAGCGTCGGTTCGCGATGCTCGAGACGATCCGGCAATTCGCCGCGGAGTGCCTCGCGAGCGACGAGGTCGGGCTCCGGCGCCGGCACGCGGAATACTTCGCGGCACTCGCCGAGCGCGCGGAGCCCGAGCTCTGGGGGCCGGAGCAGGTCGCGCGCTACCGCGAGCTCGAGCGCGAGCACGACAACGCGCGTGCCGCGCTCGCATGGTGCATCGAGCGCCGCGAGGCCGATCTCGCGCTGCGCCTGGTCGCCGCGCTCTGGACGCTGTGGTTCACGCACGGCTATCTCGCCGAAGGCGCCCGCTGGATGGACGCGGCACTTCGTCTTCCGGGATGGACGTCCGCGCGCCACCGTGCGCTCGCCGCCTTGCGCACCGGCGACGTCATGTCGGCGCGCGGCGATCACACGTCGGCGGCCGCGCTGATCGCCGAGGCTCGTGTGCTGTTCGACGAGCTCCGTGACGACGCCGGCGTGCGCCAGGCCATGGAGAGCGAGGCATTCACGGCGATGGAACGGGGCCACTGGGAACAGGCAGCGACGGTCTACGAGTCGCTTCGCGAGCTGGCGCGTGCCGCCAATGACAACGACGTGCTCGCGACTGCCACCCGGAATCTCGCCAGCGTGATGCGCGGACGGGGCGACGTCGCCGCTGCGGAGCGGCTGTACGAGGAGAGCCTCCCGCTGCTCGCCGCTGTCGGCCGTACGCGCCATATCGCGCACGTGCTGCAGTACCTCGCTCACCTCGTCCAGCGCCGCGGCGATCTGGAGCGCGCCGTCGGCCTCTCTCGTCAAAGTCTCGAAAGCTTCCAGGAGCTTGGCGGCGTCCGCTGCTTTGGCGAGGAGCTCCAGGATCTCGCGCTGCTCGCGGCGCGCGCTGGTCACGCCGAGCGCGCGCTCCGGCTGTTCGGCGCGGCGGCGAGCGTGCGAGACCAGATCGAGCTGGCACTCACCGCGCTGGAGCAACGCGAACACGACCAGGCGATCGCCACCGCGCGGTCCGCGGTGGGGCGTGACGCGGAGCGCGCCCTGGCCGAGGGACATGCCATGCGTGTCGAAGACGCGCTCGAGTACGCGCACGACACGTTGAACGCGCTCGGCGGAGCGGCGCCATCGCCACGCGCGGAGGCACCGGAGCCGCAGGATGCGCAGCTCCACCGCGAGGGCGAGGTCTGGTCTGTCTCGTACGCGGGGCAGACGCTGCGCGTGCGCGACAGCAAGGGTCTGCGCTACCTCGCGCGACTGCTCCGCGAGCCCGGTCGCGAGTTCCACGCGCTCGATCTCGCCGGTGCCGCCTCGGCGGCTGACAGCACCCGCCTCTCGGGCGAGGAGGCTCGTGACCTGTCGGCCGCGGGGCAGGCGCAGATGGCCGTTATCGATCCGGAGGCGCGCGCGGCCTATCGCGAGCGTCTGCGCGATCTCGATGACGAGGAGCGCGAGGCCGAGCGTTTCGGCGACACCGAGCGGGCGGCGCGAACGCGCGCGGAGCGGGAGTTCATCGCCGCCGAGCTGACCGCCGCCTTCGGCCTGGGCGGGAAAGCGCGCACCGCGGCGACAGATGCCGAGCGTGCGCGCGTCGCGGTCACCAAGGCGATCAAAGCCGCGCTGGCGCGGATCGCCGAGGGGAGTCCGGCCCTCGGCCGGCACCTGGACGCGACCGTCCGGACCGGCACTTTCTGCTCCTACACGCCCGATCCGCGGGCGCCGATCACCTGGCACACCTGACGTCACGACCGTTCCGTCCTTCTTCACGCCTTACGGGTGAAAGGCCCAAGAGGCCAGAGGAGGAACGAAATGCGCCAGTTCACGAACATCGTCGCCACCGCGATCTTTCTGACAGCGTGCGGGACGGCCGCGGCGTCGAGCCGCAACGCGTCCGGTCCGGTGGTCGAGGACCGCAGCTACGACCGCATCGAGGCGCTCCGCGCGGCCAGGTTCACCAGTCAGGCCGACGCGTGGGACCGCATCGAGGAGCTTCGCGCGGCCAAGGTGAATGGGCAGGCCGACGCGTGGGACCGCATCGAGGCGCTCCGACTGCAGCGCTCCACGAGCGGCCTCAAGTAGTCGCTCCCAGCGGAGACGCGGCGGCGCTGGTGACGCCGCCGCGTTCGCGCGCCCTAACCTCGGTAGAGGATCCGCGCCTCGAAGGCCCTTTGGAACACGCGCAGCTCGTCCTCGAGCTCCTCCGCGTCGAAGCCCTCGGCCGCC
>JBDUCG010000039.1:0-10919 GCA_040003565.1 Chloroflexota bacterium
GGCGTTCACGCCGAGAAGAGCGGACCGGGAACGGCCTGCGCAGCCCCGTACCCGGCGAGGAACTGCTCCCGCGTGACCCAAGTAGCCGAGATGCGCGATCGGCCGACCGAATGAAACGACGCCGAGACGCAGCGCGACGAGGAATACCTCTAGCGGCGATGATGGGTGCGGTGGCGCACTACGTGAAGTCACACGGCCTCGGCAACGACTACATCGTGATCGATCCCGCGAAGGTGCCATTCGCGGTGACGCCCGAGGCGGTTCGTCTCATCTGTGACCGCCACCGCGGTGTCGGCTCGGACGGCATCCTGCTGGTGTCGCCGGCTGACGGCGCGGACTTCGGCGTGCGGATCATGAACCCGGATGGCAGCGAGGCCGAGAAGAGCGGCAACGGCGTGCGGATCTTCGCGAAGTTCCTGCGCGAGCACGGCTACACCGAAAAGGACGGCTTCACGCTGCACACCCTCGGCGGGCAGGTCACGTGTGTGCTCGAGCACGAGGACGGCCGCGTCGCGCAGATCACCGTGGACATGGGCAAGGCGCGCTTCGATCCGCTCGAGTCGATCGAGGTCGACGGGCAGCGCTTCGAGGTCACCTCGGTGTCGGTCGGCAATCCGCACTGCGTCATCGTCGTGCCGGATCTGACGCAGATCGACATCCACGCGCTCGGCCCGAAGATCGAGACACATCCCGCGTTCCCGAATCGCACCAACGTCCAGTTCGCACAGGTCGTCTCTCGGAAAGAGGTGCGGATCCTCATCTGGGAGCGCGGAGCGGGCTACACGCTCGCTTCCGGATCGTCGAGCTGCGCCGTCGTCGCGGCCGTCCATCGCAAAGAGCTGGTCGATCCGGATGTGACAGTGTCGATGCCCGGTGGTCAGCTCTCGATCAAGATCGCCGCTGACGGAGAGATCCGGATGCGCGGACCGGTCGAGGAGATCTGCAGCGGCGACCTCAGCGCAGACCTGCTGCGCCGCCTGAAGACGTGCTAGCGGAGATCGGCCCAGGTGAACAGCACGGTGAAGGCGCGGCACCACACGACCACCGACCGGTAGTCCGCCACGGCGGTGCCGGCCGGCAGCTCGTAGTTGAACGAGCCGTTCGTTGCCTTCAGCGCGCCGAGGTAGAGATCGCGGCTCCCGTCATATGCGCCACCCGCACCGCGCGCGAGATAGACGTGCAGGTCGGGTCCGTTCTGGATCGCCACGTTGTCGAAACGCAGGTAAGTCTTGCCGTCAAGCTCGAAAAGCGACACCGGGCCGGTGCCGCGATGGAGATCGTCGACGCGCTGCAGCTGTCCCATCGCGAGGAGCTTCGGGCCCGCCGACGTGGCGGTCGGGGGCGCGACCGCGGTCGTGGGAACGGGCGCGAGTGTCGCGATCGCGCGCGGCGGGAGGTCCTCGTGGAGCGTCGTCGTCAGGAACAGTGGCGACAGGGTCCACCAGCCGAACGCGCCGGCGGCGACCAGCGCGAGCGCGAGAGCCGCCTGCGCCGGACGGCTGGCGCGGAGCGTGGGGAGCATCCCGAAAGTCTAGGCGCGCACGTCGTTCCATCTGCACCCTCCGCAGTGACAGACCGCACACGAGTGCCTAGCCTGCGCGGATGGGGAGCCCTTTCCGCGCGCCCGTCCTCGCGCCGCCGCGCGGGTTTCGCGACATCCTCCCGACGGAGGCGCGCGAGCTCCGCGCCATCGAGCACTCGCTATCCGAGACGTTCACGAGCTACGGCTACGTGCCGATCGACCCGCCGATGGTGGAGCACGTCACCGGCGACACCGGCCCGGAGCGCCATCGGCTCATGCAGTTCCTCGACCGCGACGGCAGTCTCGTCGCGCTTCGGCCCGACATCACCACCGCGGTCGCCCGGCTCGTGGCGCAACGATATCGCGACGCCACCGGCGCCCTGCGTCTCTCGTACTTCGCGCCGGTCTTCCGCGAGGAGCCCGCGATGCTCGGGGCGGAGCGCGAGTACGACCAGGCCGGCGTCGAGCTGGTCGGGCCCTCGGGTCCACTGGCCGATGCGGAGGTGCTCGCGCTCCTCGCGCATTCGCTGACCGAGTGCGGTCTGCGCGACGCGACGATCGAGGTCGGACACGTCGGCGTCGTGCGCCGCGCCTTCGCGGACCTGAGCGATGAGCACAGCGCGGCGGTCATAGATGCGCTGCGCGCGGGCGACCACGTCGGTGCGTTCCGCCGCGCGGCGGACGCGGGCATGCGGGATGACGCGCTCGCGCGCGCGCGACGCGTGTTGTCGGCACGTGGTCGGGACATCGAGAACATCGACATCGAGGGCGTCGGCGAGCTGCGCGAAGTGATCCATCTGGCGCGCGATCTCTTCGCCGGCGAACCGCTGTGGGGCGTCCCCAACCTGTCGCTCGTGCCGGAGCTTCCCTACTACACCGGCGTCGTGTTCGAGGCGCTGCATCCGAAGAGCGGCTTCCCCATCGCGGCCGGCGGGCGATATGACCTGCTGCTCGGCGCGTTCGGCACACCGCGTCGCGCCACCGGGTTCGCGATCAGCGTCCCACGCCTTCACCTCGCCCTGTTCGAGGCTGGGTGGCGACCGGCGCGCGAGCGCGCCCTGATCTCGCTCGCGCCGGCCGAGCCGCGCGAGACCGCGGAGCTCGCGGCCGCGCTACGCGCGCGCGGCCTCGTTGTCGCGATCGGCGCGGTCGCGGAGCGGGCCGGCCTGGAGATCGTCGAGGCCGCCGTCGCGGGTCGCGATCAGGCGCGCCTTGCGGGTGGCCGGGTGCTGACGGCAGATGAGCTTGCGCGCGAGCTGGCATGAGCCGTCTCCGCTTCGCCCTCGCCCAAGGCGTGCTGCTCGCAGATGCGCTCGCGGCATTGCGCGCGGTCGGTCTCGACGTGTCGCGTCTGGGCGAGGACCGGCGTCTGGTCGTGCCAAGCGGCGACATCGACTATGTGCTGGCGCGGCCGAGCGATATCGCGATCTACGTCGAGCGCGGCGCCGCAGACCTGGGCATCGTCGGTAAGGACGTCCTCATGGAATCGGCCGCACGCGTCCTGGAGCTCGCCGACCTGCGCTTCGGCGCGTGCCGCTTCGTCGTCGCTGCGCCGCGCGACGCTCTCGAGCGCTCCCTCGACGAGTACCGCCACCTCGGCAGCCTCGAGGTCGCCACGAAGTACCCGCGTGTCGCGGAGGAGCACTTTCGGCGGCGCGGGATCCAAGTCGAGATCGTGAAGGTCGCCGGGTCGGCCGAGCTCGCGCCCCAGGTCGGCCTGGCGGACTGGATCGTCGACCTCGTCGCGACGGGCGCCACGCTCGCGGCGAACGATCTCGCGATCGTCGAGGAGATCGCGACCAGCACTGCGCGGCTCATCGCGAATCCGTCCGCGTACCAGCTGCGCCGCAGCGAGATCGCGCCGCTGGTGGAGCGACTTGCGTCGTGGGCCGCCGCGCGATGAAGGCCAGGGCCGTCAGCTCGCTGCCCGGCGACATCGCCGTCGCGCGCCGCGGCGGCGCGTTCGCGCCGAGCGAGCATGCCGCGGCTGCCGCCGTCGTGCGGGCCGTGCGACGCGACGGCGATGCCGGCGTGATGCGTATCGTGCGCCGCTTCGATAACGCCGACGCGCGACCGCGAGATCTCGTCGTCGAAGCCGCCGGGATCCGGCGTGCCGCGCGCGCATGCCCGCCCGACACGCGCCGCGCCCTCGACCTCGCGTACGCGCGCATCCGCGCGTTCCACGAGCGGCAGCGCCCGCGCGAGTCACGTCGTCGCGACGCGCACGCGGATCTGCGGCTCGTGCCGTCAGCGCTGGATCGCGTCGGCGCGCTCGTGCCGCGCGGTGTCGCCGCGTATCCGTCGACGGCGCTCATGACCGGCGTGCCGGCGCAGATCGCCGGTGTTCGCGAGCTGGTCGTCGCGTCGCCGATGCCGCGCGACGGATCGGTGGACCCCGCGCTCGCGTACGCGCTCCAGCTCGTGGACGCGACGACGCTGTATCGCGCGGGCGGTGTCGCGGCGGTGGCGGCGCTGGCGTACGGGACCGCGTCGCTTGGCCGCGTGGACAAGATCGTCGGCCCGGGGAACGCCTACGCCACGGCGGCGAAGTGGCTCGTGTCGGCCGACGTGGGGATCGACGCGCTTCAGGGCCCGAGCGAGCTCATCGTCGTGGCGTCGCGCGATGCGGATCCGGAGGTCCTCGCGCTCGACCTGCTCGCGCAGGCCGAGCACGGGGCCGGCTCGTTCGCGGCCCTCGTGAGCGACGACGCCACGCTGCTGCGCCGCGTCGGATCCGCGCTCGCGGCACGGCCGCAGGCGCGCGTGTTCGCGTACCGCGCGAAGGACCTGCTCAGCGCGGTCCGGGTCGCGGACGACGCCGCGCCCGAACACGTGCTGCTCGCGGGCCGCGGCGCGGCCGCGCTTGTCGCCCACGTGCGCCACGCCGGCGCGGTGTTCGTCGGCATGCGCTCCGCGGTCGCGTTCGGCGACTACATCGCGGGAACGAATCATTCACTGCCGACCGGCGGCACCGCACGTTGGGCATCGGCGCTTCGGGTGGAGGATTTCGTGCGCTGGACGAGCCGCGTGTCGCTGCGCGGCGATCTGCGCAGTCTCGCCCAGGCCGGCGCCGTCATCGCCGCGCACGAGGGCATGCGCTATCACCGGGAGTCGATGGAGGCGCGCGCGTGACCTGGGGGGTGCGCTGATGCCCGCGGCACGAGGCGCGCGACGCGCGCGCCGCACCAAGGAGACGAACGTGCAGGTGCGCTTCGTGCTCGACGGCGCCGGCAAGGCGAGCGTGCTCACCGGACTCCCGTTCCTCGATCACATGCTCGAGCTCTTCGCGGTGCACGGGCTGTTCGACCTGACGCTCAAGGCGACCGGCGACCTCGAGGTCGATCAGCACCACACCGTCGAGGACATCGGCCTTGTCCTGGGCGCGGCGATCGACGAGGCACTCGGCGACCGCAAAGGTCTGGTGCGCTACGCGTCGCTCGAGGTGCCGATGGACGAGTGCCTCGTTGGCGTGGCGCTGGATCTCGGGGGCCGCCCGTACTTCGCGCACGACCTCGTGCCGAAGACCCGCATCGTCGGCTCCTTCGACTCGACGCTCGTGCCTGACTTCTTCATCGCCCTGGTGCAGGGCGCGCGCTGCACGCTGCACGTGCGGCAGCTGCGCGGCGGCAACACCCACCATCTGCTCGAGGCCACGTTCAAGGCCTTCGGTCGCGCACTGGACGCGGCGACGCAGCGGGATCCGCGACGTCGCGGCGTGCCGAGCTCGAAGGGCCGTATCGGATGATCGCGATCGTCGACTACGGCGTCGGCAACCTCGCGAATCTCGAGCGCGCGCTGCGGCGCGCCGGCGCGACCGACGTGCGCATCACGAGATCGCACGTCGAGATCCTCGCGGCGCGCGCGGTCGTGCTTCCCGGCGTGGGCAACTTCGGCCACTGCGCCCGCGAGCTGCGCCGCTTCGGACTGGACGCGATGCTGCGGATCGCGCGCGACCGTGGCACTCCTCTTCTCGGCCTCTGCGTTGGCATGCAGCTGTTCTTCGAGGAGAGCGAGGAGGATCCCGGTACGCCGGGTCTCGCGTTGAGCCGCGGACGGGTGCGGCGCCTGCGCGGCGACGTGCGCGTGCCGCACACCGGGTGGAACCGCGTGTCGATCGCGCGGCCACATCCGTGGCTCGCTGACGTCGCGGACGGCGCGTACTTCTATTTCGTGCATGCGTACGCGGCGGTGCCCGCGGACGCTCGCGTGGTCGTCGGCACGGTGGACCACGGCGGCCCCGTGACCGCCGCCGTCGGGTCGGACGGCATGCTCGGGCTGCAGTTCCATCCCGAGAAGAGCGGCGCTATGGGCGTGCGCGTCCTCCGATCCTTCGTACGCGCGACGGACGCCTGAGCCGTTGCTCGCGAAACGCATCATCCCCTGCCTCGACGTGAAGGACGGCCGTGTCGTAAAGGGCACCCGCTTCGTGGAGCTGCGCGACGCGGGCGATCCGGTCGGTCTCGCGCAGCGCTATGACCAGGGAGGCGCGGACGAGCTCGTGTTCCTCGACATCACTGCGTCCGCGGAAAAGCGCCGCACGGTGATCGACCTCGCCGGCAGCGTCGCCGAGGCCCTGTCCATCCCGTTCTGCGTCGGCGGAGGCATCGCGTCCGCCGATCTCGCCGCGGCGATCCTGCGCGCGGGAGCGGACAAGGTCGCCGTGAACACCGCGGCCGTGAGGCGGCCGGCGCTCCTGGGCGAGATCGCGGCGCGCGCGGGTTCGCAGGCCGCGGTGCTCGCGATCGACGCGAAGCGGCGCGATGACGGCTCGTACGAGGTGTACGTCGAGGGCGGCCGCACGCCGACCGGTCTCGATGCCGTCGAGTGGGCGCGCCGCGGCGTCGAGGCGGGAGCGGGCGAGATCCTGCTGACGTCGATGGATCGCGATGGCACGCGCGAGGGCTTCGAGCTCGACCTCACCGCCCGCGTGGCGGACGCGGTGCGCGTGCCGGTCATCGCGTCGGGCGGCGGCGGCGAGGTCGCGCATTTCGTCGAGCTGTTCCGGCGCACCGGCGCGGAGGCGGGGCTCGCCGCATCGATCTTCCACTCGGGCGAGATCGCGGTCTCCGCCCTGAAGGAGGAGCTCGCGCGGCGCGGCGTGAACGTTCGGCCGAGCGTCGAGGCGGCATGAAAGAAGACATCGGCAAGAACGACATCCGCGCGGAGGGCATCCGCTTCGATGACCGCGGACTCGTGCCCGCGATCGTCCAGGACGCCGCGACCGGCGCGGTGCTCATGCTCGCGTACATGGACCGCGAAGCGCTCGAGGCGACGCTGCGCACGCGCGAGGTCCACTTCCACAGCCGCTCGCGCGACAAGCTCTGGAAGAAGGGCGAGACCAGCGGCAACGTGCTTCATCTCGTCGAGCTCGTCCCCGACTGCGATGCCGACGCGCTGCTCGTGAAGGTGCACCCCGCAGGCCCGGCGTGCCACACCGGTGACGCGACGTGCTTCGGCCCCGTGAACGCGACGGACCTGGGACGCTTCCTCTCCGAGCTCGCGGCCATGCTGCGTCAGCGCCGTCGCGACCTGCCCGCGGACTCCTACTCCGCGCAGCTGTTCAGGTCCGGACCCGAGGCGATCGCGGCAAAGCTCGTCGAGGAGGCGGGCGAGACCGCGGCCGCGCTCCGCAGCGAGGGCCGCGAGCGGACGATCAGCGAGCTCACCGATCTCCTCTACGTGATGCTCGTCCTCGCGACCGAGGTCGAGGCGACGCCGGATGAGATCAGGGCGAGCCTCGAGGAGAAGCGGCGCCGGGCCCCAGCGCGGCGAGGCAAGACCGGATCTGGCTGAGCGCGGTCACGCGCGCATCGGGCACCGCGTCCCCGAGCTTCGGCGCACCCTCCTCGCGATCGATCCAGATGGAGCGCAGACCCGCGGCGCGCGCGCCGGCAACATCGCGCGACAGGCTGTCGCCGATCATCACGGACCCGGCGGCCTCCGCGCCGACGGCGCGCAGGGCGTGCGCGAAGATGCGCGGGTCGGGCTTGGCGATGCCGACCTCAGCGGAGATCACGATCGCGCCGAACCAGCGGGCCAGCGTCGTGCCCGCGAGCTTCTCCCGCTGCACGTCGGGCGCGCCGTTCGTCACCAGCGCGAGGCGATGGTCGCGAGCGAGATCGTCGAGCACGCGCTCCGCCTCGGGATCGACGGGCTGGTGCACGCGCCGCGCGGCGACGTATGTCGCGTCGAGCTCCGCCGCGAGCGCGTCATCCGACACCGCGACCGCCGCCAGCGCACCGCGCCACACGTCCCTGCGGAATCCGGGCACGAACGCGTGCACCGAGCGAAGTCCCGGCGTGTCGCCGCGGAACTCTCCCCAGAGGCCCTCGCCCCACCACAGGCCCATCTCCTCGGCGTACGCGTAGATCGGCGCAGCGCGCCACAGCTCTTCGGCGATCTTGAGCGTCGCCGAGTGCAGCGCGTCCGCGTCCACTCCAGCTCGACCCTGGGCACGCTCGCACGCGCGGCGCACGGAGGAGAACGTCGCCTCGTCCTCCATCAGCAGCGTGTTGTCGAGGTCGAAGATGAGGGCCTGCATCCTTGCTAGTCTGCGCGAATGGACTTCGACCTTTCTCCCGAGCAGCAGCAGATCCACAAGCTCGCGAATGACTTCGCCGACCGCGAGATCGCACCCGGCGCTCGCGAGCGGGACCGGGCCGAGCGTTTCCCGTGGGAGGTGCTCAAGAAGATGGCGCCGATCGGTTTCCTCGGCGGTCCGATCCCCGAGGAGTACGGCGGCATGGGCGTCGACTTCATCTCGCACGCGATCATCACCGAGGCGATCGGACGGGCCGATTCGTCCGTCCGCACGACGCTGTCCGTCCAGATCTCGCTCGTGGAGATGACGATCCTGAAGTTCGGGACCGACGAGCAGAAGCGCACCTGGCTGCCGCGGCTGTGCAAGGGCGAGGTGATCGGCTGCTTCGGCCTCACCGAGCCCGCCGTCGGAAGCGACGCCACGCGGCTGCAGGCCACGGCGAAGCGGGACGGCGACGACTGGGTCATCAACGGCCGCAAGATGTGGATCTCGAACGGATCGGTGTCCAAGCTCGCGCTCGTGTTCGCGAACGCCGACCCATCCAAGGGCCACAAGGGCATCACCGCGTTCCTCATCGACCGCGAGAAGAGCCCGTACGGAAGCCAGGCGCTGCACGGCAAGCTCGGCCTGCGCTCATCGGACTCCAGCGAGCTGATCCTCGACAACGTGCGCGTCCCTGACGCGATGCGCCTCGGCCCCGTCGGCGACGGCTTCAAGATCGCGATGGCGGCGCTCGACTCGGGCCGCTATTCGGTCGCCGCGGGCGCTGTCGGTCAGGCGCAGGCCGCGATCGACGCGTCGGTCGCGTACGCGACGCAGCGCCAGGCGTTCGGCAAGCCGATCGCCGCGCACCAGCTGGTGCAGGAGCTCATCGCCGACATGGTCGTCGAGACCGAGGCCGCGCGGCTCCTCGTGTACCGCGCGGGGCACTTCAAGAACAAGGGCGTCGCGAGCACGCGCGAGACGAGCATCGCGAAGCTCTACGCCGGCGAGATCGCGCAGCGCGCCTGCGACAACGCGATCCAGATCCACGGCGGGTACGGCTTCTCGGATGAATTCCCGGTGGAGCGCCTCTGGCGCGACGCGCGGGTGAACCGTCTCTACGAAGGCACGACGCAGATCCAGAAGCTCATCATCGGGCGCTTCGCGACCGGCATCGACGCGATCGGATGAACTGGAGCGACGCCGCGGACTCCGTGCTCCTCGCGCTGGTGGGCATGGTGCCGGAGACGCTGCGCGAGCTCGCGGCCGCGTCCGCGCGTGACGAGAGCGAGGCGGTCGCGGAGCAGCGCGGCGCGACCGAGGTCGAGGTGGACGACGTCGTGCGTGGCTGGATCCGGACGACACCGCCCGAGCAGCGCAACGGGCTCATCGCGGTGATCGAGAGCCTCGGCCTCGAGCCGGAGACGTACGGGGAAGAGCTCGAGTCGGCCGAGGGCTGGGACGAGTTCGAGGAGCCGCCCGACTCCGGAGCGTGAGCGTATCCGGCCTCGGCGGAGGACCACGTGGCCCCCGCCGAGACCGGACGGAAAAGAGCTAGACGGTGACGCTACGCCCCTGCGTGTAGCGGTAGATCGCGAGAACGACGATCGCGCCGATGATGGAGCCGATCCAACCTGCCGACGGCGGCGGCAGCGCTGCGTTGCCTTGGAACAAGATCTGTGCGAGCCAGCCGCCGACGAACGAGCCGACGATGCCCAGGATGATCGTTGGGATCCAGCCCATCGAGTCGCGGCCCGGCATGAGGAAACGCGCGATGACGCCGACGATGGCGCCGAAGATGATCCAGGTGACGATTGCGGTGAGATCCATGTGTAGTCCTCCTTTCCCTGTGCGTTGGCCTGCTCGTCTGCTACGCAGGAGACGTGCCAAGCAGGGTCAGGCCGCCCAAATCCGCGGCTTGGGGGCCGCGGCGGCCGCGTTCTAGGCCGTGGACGACCCCCGCGCGGCGGCTTCCCCGTCATCAGTGGCGTCGCCACCCTTGCTCGACCCGTAGGCCGGCCCGAAGCCGTCCTCGAGCGTGAGCAGACGCGCCTGCTCCGCGATCCAGCTCTCATTCGGGTTCATACGACACGCTCCTCCGCCAGCTTTTCCTGGAATTTCGATCCAAGGCGCGATCCACCGAACGATTCGCCCACCAGCTGGTGGTACGGCACGCCCGAGAAGAAGTGATGGCTCTTGCTAGGTAGGTCCTGACCCTCCGCCCATTCCTTGCGCTGCAGCTCGATGTACGCCTGCTCCTGCGTCTTGCTCATGCCCTGCAGCAGCGTCGACAGGCCGTGCGCCATCGCGTGTTGCGCACCGAGGGTGATGAACAGGAACCGGTAGCCGAGCTCGCCTAGCTGCGCGAACGTGATCGGGTCGGGGTCGTTGAACCATTTGAACGAGCTCGACCAGTTGAACGCGAAACGCGCCTCCGGGAACCGGCGACGCACCTGGTCGGCGAACTGCTCGACCGGCCCGCGCTCGGACGTGGAGAACTCGCACCAGACGAGGTCCGGGATGCCGGTGTCGAGGTAGCGCAGCGCGCGCTCCGTCGCGAGCTCGATGCCGCGCTCCTTCTCGGGCGCGTCGATCGCGGCGACGCCGTCGGTCCGCGCAATGACGACGAAGTCGGGGCGCCCAAGGTCTTCCGCGACGGCGCGCGCCATGCGCAGCTTGCCGATCATCTCGTCCGCGGAGATCAGCGCCTTGCCGCCGATGTGGCCGCAGCGCTTCGGAAGGACCTGGTCCTCGAGATGCGCGGCCGCGACGCCCGCGTTCACGTACAGCTCGGTCGTGCGCTGGACGTTGAAGAGGTTGCCGTAGCCGCCGTCCATGTCGACGACGACCGGCGGGATCTCGAGGTGCTTCGGC
>JBDUCG010000259.1:0-3226 GCA_040003565.1 Chloroflexota bacterium
CGCCAGGCAGGTCGAAGCCCTTGGCGACCATCTGCGTGCCGACGATGACCTGCGCGCGGCGCGTGCGCATCCGCTCGAAGAGCGCGGCATGCGAGCCTTTCAGGCGCACCGCGTCGCGATCGAGCCGCAGCAGCGCCGCCTTCGGAACGACCGCGCGCACCTCCTCCTCGACGCGCTGCGTTCCGACGCCGAGGTGGCGGATGCGCACGCTGCCGCAGCTCGGGCACTTCTCCGGTGGCGTCGCACGCCGGCCGCAGCGGTGACACACCAGCGTTCCGTCCGTGTGGTACGCGAAGGGGATGTCGCACGCCGGGCAGTTCACGACGTGACCGCAGTCGCGGCACAGCACGACGGTCGCGAAACCGCGGCGGTTGAGGTACAGGATCGCCTGCTCGCCTTTCGCGACCGTGCGCTCGAGCGCGAGACGCAGCGCGCGCGAGAGCGTGCCGCGGTTGCCGGACTTGAGCTCGAGCCGCAGGTCGACGATCGTCGTCGGTGGCATCGAGAGATCGCTCACGCGCTCCGGCAGCGGAAGCAAGCGGAGCGCTCCCGTCGTCGCGGCGTGATACGTCGTGACGCGGGGCGTCGCGCTCCCGAGTACGACGACCGCTTCCGCGATCCGGCCGAGGGCCAGTGCGGTGTCGACGGCGTGGTAGCGCGGGGCGCTCTCCTGTTTATAGGAGGGCTCCTGCTCCTCGTCGACGATCACGAGGCCCGGGCGCTCGAGCGGCGCGAACAGCGCCGATCGCGAGCCCACCACGACGTCGGCGGTGCCGTCGAGGATGCGGCGCCACTCGTCGTATCGCTCGCCCGCCGAGAGCGCCGAGTGCAGCAGCGCGACGCGGTCGCCGAAGCGCGCCACGAAGCGCGCGACGACCTGCGCGGTGAGCGCGATCTCCGGCACGAGCACGATCACGCCGTGCCCCAGCGCGAGGGCGCGCGCGGCGGCGCGGAGATACACCTCCGTCTTGCCGCTCGCGGTGACGCCGTGCAGCAGGAAGGGCGCGCTGGTGCCGAGGCTGGCGATGATCGTCCCGAGGGCGTCGGCCTGGCCGGGCGTCGCGGTCGCGTCGCGCACGGCGTCGTCCTCACCGAGCACGAACTCGCGCGGGATGCGGCGGACGCTGCGCGCGCCTTCGAGCACCAAGCCGCGTTTGGCCAGCGCGCGCGCTGCGATGGCCGCGCCGCCGCCCTCGGCGAGATCCGCGGATGTCACCGCACCCGTCGCGAGCGCGCGGAGCGTCGCGAGCTGCCGCGCACCGAGACGGGCGGCACCGGCGAGCGCGTCACGACCGGCCGGCGTGAGGGCGAACACCGGCTCGCGCCGGTCGCCACGCGCCGTCGGCAAACCCACGCGCGCGCGACCGGCCAGAGCGGGCGGCAGCATGGCGCGTACCGCGTCGGCGATACCGCAGCGGTACTCACGTGCGATCCACGCGGCGAGCGCGAGCTGATGCGCGCGCAGCAGCGGCAGCGGATGGACGAGGGCGTCGATCGCTCGCAGCGTCCCCTCGTACGGCGCGTCGAGCCGGATGACGACGCCGGCGACCGAGCGCGGGCCGAAACCGACGCGAACGAGATGCCCGGGCTCCAGGACCAGGCCGTCCGGCACCGAATAGGTGAAGGTGCGCGCTGGGCCGCGAACACCGGCGAAGACCGCGACCTCGGCGGTGTGCGCGGTCACAGCTCGTAATGTCGCGGTCGCTTCGCCTCTTTCCTGATGATCGCGGCGATCTGGTCCGCCGTCTCGTCGATCTTGCCGTCCTCGTTGACGACGACGTAGTCGTACTCCGGTGCCGCCGCCATCTCGATCTCCGCGTTGCGCAGCCGGATCTCGCGCTGCTCTGGCGTTTCGGTGCCACGCGTCGTCAGCCGCCGACGCAGGGATTCGACGGAGGGCGGCATCATGAAAATGGTCAGCACCTCCGGCAGCTGAGACTTGATCTTGCGCATACCTTGCGGATCCGGCGCGACGATCATGATCTTGTGGTTCGCCAGCGTTTCGCCGAGCACATCGCGCCGCACGCCTTTGAACTCACCGTGCACCATCGACCACTCCAGGAAGTTGCCGGCTTCGATCTCTTCCCGGAACTTCTCGGGCGTGTAGAAGTAGTAGTGCTTGCCGTGTATCTCGTTCGGCCGCGGCTTGCGGCTCGTAGCCGTGACGTAGACGACCGCGTCGTCCAGCTTCTTCACTAGAGGATCGATCACCGTGTCCTTCCCGGCGCCCGACGGCGCCGAGATGATGACCAGCAGCCCCTTCCCGTCGACGCTCACGACACCTCCTCGAACAGCGGCGAGCGCGACGTCGGTGTGCCGAGAGACTCCAGGTGCGCTACGAGATCGGGCGCGAGAGGCGCGGTGAAGGTGCGTTCGCCCGCGTGCGGCAGGCGCACGGTGAGCCGCCACGCGTGGAGGAACTGACGCGTGAGTCCGCTCGTGTCGCCACGCCGTCCGTACACCGGGTCGCCAACGATAGGGAAATGCGCGTACGCGAGATGAACGCGGATCTGGTGCGTCCGGCCGGTGACCGGCTCGACATGCAGCAGCGCGGTCCGGTCATTGCCGCCGCCCCAGGTGGCGATGCGCTTGAAGCGCGTGACCGCGTCGCGGCCGCCCGCGCGCACGACCACGCGGCGCCGGTCCTCCGTGTCGCGGAGCAGCGGCGCCTCGACGACCGTCGACGTGTCACCGGGGTCGCCCCACACCAGAGCGAGGTACTCCTTCGCGAAACGCTTCGCCTGGAGCTGCCGCCCGAGCGCCAGTTGAGCGACGTCGGTCTTCGCGACGACCATCACGCCGCTGGTGTCCTTGTCGAGGCGGTGGACGATCCCGGGGCGGCCGCTCTCGCGGCCGGTCGTCGACTCGATGCGGCCGAGCATCGCGTTCACGAGCGTGCCGGTCTTGTGCCCATGCGCCGGATGCACGACCAGGCCGGCCGGCTTGTTCACCACCACGACATCCTCGTCCTCGTACAGGATGTCGATCGCGATGTCCTCGGCCCGCAGCAGCACGTCGGGCTCCGCCTCGGGGACGTCGACGATGAGCTCCTGCCCTTCGCGCACCTTGTACGCGGGCTCGACCGGCGAGCCATCCACGCGCACGCGTCCGTCACGGGCGAGGCGCTGGATCGCGCTCCGCGAGAGCAGGCTGTGGTCGGCGAGGAACTTGTCGACGCGCTGGCCGCTCGCATCCACGCGGAGCGTGATCGTGTCGGTCATACCGC
>JBDUCG010000040.1:0-10850 GCA_040003565.1 Chloroflexota bacterium
CCGAGCGTCGTGCGGTCGAGCATCCAGCGGATCAGGAAGATCGCGGCGACGGCGAAGACGATCCCGAGATGCAGGTTGCGCCCGAGGAGGACCGGCAACGCGCTCTGACCGATCTCGGCCGTCCGCGGGAACGAGAAGCCCGGCGCGCGAACGAGATCGTTGACGGCCCACGTGAGCAGCAGGGCGGCGGCGTTGTTGAGCATGATCGTCGTGACCACCTCATGAGCGCCGGTGCGCGCCTTCAGATAACCGGGGACGAATCCGTAGGCACCGCCCGCGAGGCCACCAGCCAGCATCGCGAGCGGCATTCCGACGATGGTCGGCGCGCTCGCGAGCGACGCGCCGACGACCGCCGCGGCGAACGCGCCGACCAGGAACTGTCCGGCGACGCCGATGTTGAACAGGCCGGCCTTGAGCCCGATGCCCACCGCGAGGCCGCCGAACATGAGCGGCGCGGCGGCGACGAGCGTGTTGGCGATCCCGTTGCCGCCGCCGAACGCGCCCGCGAAGAGACTTGCGTATGCCTTGAAAGGCAGGAGCGGGTCGAACCCTGTTTCGGTGAACTGGCTCGACACGATCACGACCACCGCGGCGACAGCGAACGCCAGCACGATCGAGTAGACCGGGACCTGTGCCACGGCCCATCGCGGCGCGAGCCACGCGCGCACGCCCCTCACGCCTTCGCCTCGCCGGTGGCCATGAGCAGCCCGACCTTCTCGCGCTGGGCTTCGGCCGCGGTGAAGCTGCCGACGATCCGGCCGCGATACATGACCAGGATGCGATCGGAGAGGTCCAGCACCTCATCGAGCTCGGCTGACACGAGCAGCACCGCAACACCGGCGTCCCGCCGCTCGATCACCTGCTTGTGGATGAACTCGATGCTGCCGACGTCGAGGCCACGCGTGGGCTGATCGAGGATGAGCAGCTTCAGATCGTGCCGGAACTCGCGCGCGACGACGACCTTCTGCTGGTTGCCACCGGAGAGGGTCCCGGCAGCGACATCGAGGGATGAGGCACGCACGTCGAATTCCTTCGCGAGGCGCCCCGCCTCCGCCCGGATCGGCGCGTCCTGCCGCACGAATCCGCCGAGGCCGCTCGCGTACGGGACCTCGGCGTAGCGGGTCAGGACGAAGTTGTCCGGCAAGCGGTACGGCAGGACGAGCCCGTAGCGCTGGCGGTCGGCCGGGACGTACGCGATGCCGAGATCCCGCCGCTCCTCGACGCTGAGACGGGTGATGTCGCGCGCGGCGAGGCGGACCGTACCCCCGACCGGCTTGCGCAGGCCGATGAGGCACTCGACGAGCTCGTCCTGCCCGTTGCCGCCGACGCCCGCGATCCCCACGATCTCGCCGGCCCGCACGCTGAGGTCGACGCCCCGACACGCCTCGTGCCGCCGATCGTCGACGGCGACCAGGCCGCCCACTTCGAGCATGAGCTCGCCGGGATGCGATCGGCCGCGGTCGACGTGCAGCGAGACCGCGCGGCCGACCATGAGCTCCGCCAGATCGTCCTTGTTGGTCTCGGACGGTTTCCTCGTGCCGACGACCTTCCCGCGACGGATGACCGTGATCCGGTCCGCGATCTCGAGGACCTCGTCGAGCTTGTGGCTGATGAAGATGATGCTGGTCCCGGCCTCGACCAGCCGTCGCAGCACGCCGAAGATCTCGCGCGTCTCCTGCGGAGTAAGGACCGCGGTCGGTTCATCGAGCACGAGGATCCGCGCGCCGCGATAGATCGCCTTGAGGATCTCGACACGCTGCTGCTGTCCGAGGGACAGCTGATCCACGCGCGCCCGCGGGTCGACCGTGAAGCCAAGCCGCCCGGCGAGCTCGCGGATCCGCGCGTCGGCCGCGCGCATATCCAGGATGCCGCCCGCGCTCGTGATCTCCTGACCCAGCACGACGTTCTCCGCGACGGTGAGGACCGGCACAAGCATGAAGTGCTGGTGCACCATGCCGATCCCGCGCGCGATCGCGTCGGCGGGGTCGCGGATCACGACGGGCGTGCCGTCGATGAGGATCTCGCCCGCGTCCGGCGTCACCAGCCCGTAGAGGATGTTCATCAGCGTCGACTTGCCGGCGCCGTTCTCGCCCAGAAGCGCGTGGATCTCGCGCTCGCCGAGGTCGAGAGCGATGGAGTCGTTCGCCAGCGTTCCGGTGGCGAAACGTTTGGTCACGCCGCGCATTTCGAGGACGCGTGTTCTGTTGCTCATGACAAAAGCGGGCCGACCCGAAGGCCGACCCGCTTCCATCTCGCTTACTAGCGGACCCGGATCACGGGACCGGCTTGAGCTTGCCGGACTTCATGTCCTCGGTGGCCTGCTTGAGCTTGTCCGTGAGACCGGCCGGCACCGGACTGAGGTTGCGGATCTCGGACGCGCCGACACCGTCGTTCGTGGCGTCATTCGTGAAGTTGCCGGTCTGCTTGCCCTTGTCCTTGAAGCGCTTGATCGCATCACGCGTCGCGTTCTGCAGGTGCTTCTCGGCGCTGGTGATGATGCAGGCCTTCGAGTCTGGGAGCGAGAGGTACTGGTCGACATCGACGCCGATGCCGTAGACCTTCGCATTGCAAGCCGCCCGGAGCACGCCGGCACCGGTGAGGCCCGCGACCTGGAAGAGCACGTCGACTCCCTGACCGATCATCGTCTTTGCCGAGGCCTCACCCTTGTCGGGCGCGTTGAAGTCCTCGACGTAGTTGATGCTGACCTGGACGTTCGACTTGACCGACTTTGCGCCGTTTTCGTAGCCCTTGATGTAGTTCACGACCGGCGGTACGTCCGAGCGACCGCCGACCGCGCCGATCTTGCCGCTCTTGGTGATGGTGCCGGCGACGATGCCGGCGAGGTAACCCGCCTGTGCCTCGTTGAACAGCAGGCCCTGCATGTTTGCGGGCGCCGGGTCGGGGACGAATTGGTCGACGCCGAAGAACTGGATCGACGGATTCGCCTTCGCCGCGGCGATCGTGTCCGTAGTGATCAGGAAGCCGACGGTCACGATGACGTCGTACTTCTGATCGACGAACTGCTGGATGTTCTGCTTGTAGTCCGCGATGTCCTTGGTAACGATCGCCTGTGCGGTGCCACCGACGGCCTTGGCGCCGTCCTGGACGCCCTTCCAGGAGAACTCGTTGAAGGATTTGTCCTCGAGCTGGCCGATGTCAGTGACGAGACCGATCTTGATTCCGCTCCCGCTGCCCGGGATCACGCCGCACGCGGCGGCGATGAGCCCTACGGCAGCACAGATCGCGAGAAGACGCTTCATTGGTCCGTCCGACCTCCCTCTAATCCACCGCGCGGCGCATGGAAGCTGCTCACAGCGCGACGCGGGCATTCTAGTCAGGTGCGAGCGATCAGGTCGGAAGGCCCGCGACCACGCTCCAGATGACGTAGATCAGGAACACGACGTAGAGGCTGCCGCCCAGCATGAGGGACGAGAGCGGGAGCGAGTTGTCGCGCGCCCGCAGGCGCAGCTGGATCCAGATCAGCAGGCCGGAGAGCAACGCGAACACCGCAGCGACGATGCCGAAACGGCCCAGCTCCCAGGGCGTCAGGAGCACGCCGATGGTCACCGGGATCGTCGACTGGAAGACCATCGCGCCGGCGACGTTGCCCAGCGCGATCACGTCCTTGCCGTCCTTCGTCCAGAGCAGGCTGTTCGCGGCCTCGGGGAGCTCGGTCGCGAGCGGGGCCAGGACGAGGGCGACGAGCAGCGTGTTGAAGTTCATCGCGTGCGAGAAGTCCTCGACGAAGGTCGCGAAGAAGCGCGCGCCGACGAGGATGGCCCCGAACGACACGATGGTCTGCACCAGCACGAGCCAGAGCGGCGGCCGCGTCGGCGCGATCGCCAGCCCGAGGCGCCGCAGCTGCGTCGCGAAGGTGAGCTCGTCGAATGCCTCGTGCGCCTCCGCGTCTTCCTCGATGTCCGCCGGGCTGATCCTCGGCGTGCGGAGGACGAGAAACAGGTACAGGAAGTACGCCGGGAGGAAGATCCATCCGATGTAGCCCTTGAGGAAGTGCAGCTCCGGCGGCAGCAGCGCGAGGGCGAGCGCGATCGTGTACAGCACGAGGAAGAAGGAGAGGTCGCGCGAGGCGTGGGCCGCGTCGACGCGAAGCGTGTCGCGCCCGCGCCGCTTGCGCAGGACGTATGCGGTCACCCCGATGAGGAGCATGACGAGCGTCGCGAGCATGAACGGCGCGCCAAGGATCGCGCCGACGCCGATCTCGTCCGAGTCGCTCGTGTTCGTGAAGAGGATCGCGACGATCGGGATGAGCGTTTCGGGCGTCGCGGTGCCGATCGCCGCGAGGATGCTGCCGGTGGCGCCCTCGGACATGTTGAGCTTGATCCCCAGCCACTCGATGCCGTTCGTGAATATCTCGGCTCCGACGAGGATCAGGGCGAACGCCCCGACGATGAACGCGATGTCGAGCGGCGTCACGCCGCGGCGTCGGGCGCCGGCCGCGCGCGGCGCTCGCGCATGCTGCGCAGGATCGGCAGGACCAGAAGGATGATCGCCAGGATCATGAGCGTGGCCGCGAGCGGGCTGCCAAAGAAGATGAGCGGGCTGCCACCACTCGCGATGAGCGCCTTCCGCAGCTCGCGCTCGGTGGAGTCGCCCAGGACGATAGCGACGACGAGCGGCGCGAGCGGGTACTTCATCTTGCGGAGCCAGTACCCCACGAATCCGAACGTGATCGTGATGAACACGTCGAACATGCTGTTGTTCAGTGAGTACGAGCCGATGATCGAGATGATCACGATGAAGGGCGTGATGATCGCGTAGGGGATATGCATGATCTTCGCGAGGAGCGGCACCGCGAGCAGGCACATCGTGAACGTGATCAGGTGACCGAGGTAGATGCTCGCCGTGAGGCCCCAGACGAAGTCCGGATGGTCGATGAACAGCAGCGGCCCTGGCTGGAGGCCCCAGATGAAGAGGCCGGCCATGATCACCGCCGATGTCGGCGATCCGGGGACACCGAGGGCGACCATCGGCACGAGCGATCCCACCGCCGACGCGTCGGCCGCGGCCTGCGGCGCCATGATGCCGGTGATCTCGCCCTTGCCGAAGTTCGCCTTGTTCTTCGAGTACTGCCGCGCGAGGCCATAGCCGAGGAACGACCCGGCGGTCGCGCCGTGGCCGGGGAGGACACCGAACCAGAAACCGATGACGGCGGTGATCACCACCGTCCAGATCCGCTTGCGAAGCTCGCCCAGCGTCTCGACGATGTCCTTCAGGCCGACCTTGGCCGAGATGCGCTCGACGAAGCCGATGCCCTGCTCCTCGGCTGAAGCCAGGATCTCGCCCATGCCGAAGAGCCCGATCGTCACTGGGACGAAGCCGATGCCCGACAGGATCTCGATCCGTCCGAACGTCAGGCGCGGTGCGCCGGTGAGTGTGTCGAATCCGACGGCGGCGAGCAGCAGGCCGAGGCCGATCATCATCACGCTCTTCGCGGGCGATTCGGAGCCCAGGCCGATGAGCGTCGCGAAAGACATGATGAAGACCGCGAAGAGCTCCGCCGGCCCGAACGCGAGCGCCACGTCCGCGAGCGCGCGCGCGAAGAACGTGAACAGCACGGTCGCGATGAATGCGCCGATGAGCGACGCGAAGAACGAGGACAAGAGGGCCAGCGCGGGTTTGTTGAGCCGCTTCGCGAGCGGGAACCCATCAAAAAGGAGCACCACCGACCACGGCTCACCTGGGATGTTGAACAGGATCGAGGTGATGACGCCGCCGAACAGCGCTCCCCAGTAAATGCCGCAGAGGAAGATGACCGCGCTCGTGGCCCCGCTCGGCCCGGTGTTCGCGATGAAGACGGTGATCGGAAGCAGGATCGCCACACCGCTCGTTCCGCCGAGACCGGGCAGGACACCGATGACGAGGCCGAGGAAGCATCCGATGGTCAGGAGCAGGAGGTTGAACGGCTGCAGCGCGGTGCCGAAGCCGCCGGCCAGGCTGCCGAGCGTGTCCGTGAAACCGGTGAGGATGTCCATCCGTCTCTCGCGCTAGAGCGGGAAACCCTGCTCGTAGAGCTTGCTCTTCGGCAGTGTCACCCGGAAGCCTTTCTCGAACGCGAAATAGATGACCGCGGGAAAGATCACCGCGATGACGACCACCCAGACCCAGCGGTAGCGGCCGATGAACCTCGCGAAGAACGCCATGTACAGCCCGGTGACGAAGTAGAAGCCGAGCCACTGGATGAACGCGACCGCGACGACCATCGGAAGCGCGATCTTCAGCGGCGCGATCCAGGACTCGCGCTTCGCGAATACACCCTCGCCCGTGTCGGTCGTCAGGTACCAGCGATAGATGACGACCGCCGCGGCACCCGCGATGAGCGCCGCGGACCAGAACGGATAGAAGCCGGGTCCGAGACCGCCCGGGAACTTTCCCGACGCGTCGGGGAGGGCGGAGGCACGACTGTCGAACATGGCGACGGCGGCGATCAGGATCATGACCGCCGCCGTCGCGATCTGGTACGGCTTCACGCCGTGGGGATCACACCCACTTGTTCTTGGTCGCGATGTCTTTGTGAAGCTTCTCGTAGTTGTTGATGAAGCTGCGGAAATCGATGCCCGTCCGGAAGTCGGGTGTCAGGGCGTTCGTGTCCATGAACGCCTTCCACTTCGCGGACTCGAACACTTTCTTGAACACGTCGACCCAGAAGGCCTGCTGCGACGCCGTGAGTCCGGGCGGCGCCATCACCGCGCGCATGATGAAGTAGTCGTCGATCGCGAGGCCCTGCGACTTGCAGGTGGCGAGGCCGGAGTACACGCCGGTGGTGGGGCTCGCTGCCGTGAACGAGCACAACGGGCGAAGCTTCTTCTGCTGGTAGAGGCCCAGCCCTTCGCTGGGGTTGTTCACGGTGACCTCGACACCACCTTGGTGGCCCGCGAGCGCGGTCGCGACCGCGCCGCCGCCGGACTGCGGCACGTACCGGAACGGCATCGTGCCTCCGAGCTCGGCGATGCGGAGGAACATGACCTCGTCCTCTTGCTTCGATCCGGTGCCAGATGCGATGAGCGGCTTGGCTTTCGCCGCGGCGATCACATCACCGGCCGTCTTCCACGGGCTGTCCTCATTGACCCACAGGAAGAAGGGATCGAGCGCGAGATTCGCGATCGGCGTGAAGTCCGTCGCCTTGTATGGCAGCGCCGGCTGCGTGACGATCGTGGTGAAAAAGCTATTGAGGGTGATCATGATGTAGTGCATGTCACCCTTCTTCTCGAACACGTAGGTGAATGCGACCGCCCCCGAGCCGCCTTCCTTGTTCGTCGGCTGGACCGGTTGTGGTGAGAGCTTCTGCTCTTCGATGATCGCCTGCATCGCGCGCGCGTAGATGTCGGAGCCGCCACCGACCGCGGTGCTGATAACGAATTCGATCGGGCGCGTCGGTTGCGTGACCGTCTCCACCGATGCTGAAGCCGAGCTCGCGGGCGTGGCACTCGGAGCCGCTGCTCCTCCGCCGCAGGCCGTCGCCACGAGCATCCCGGCGCCCAGGGTTGCCAGAAGACGCCTAGTCGTCACCTTCCACATACCTTGCACACCTCCACGAACTCGTACGCCTTTCATCGGCGGATGGCTCAATCTGGTCTGACCGGCGGCATCGTAGCGGTCTGACCTGCCGTCGTCACCGAGGCGTGGGGCCCCCGTGTCACAATGCGAGAAGAAGGTCGGCACGGGGCGTGCGAGTCGGCCGGTCAGGGGTCGCTTGACGCGACCGGCAAGGAGTGGGCGATGGTGCAGGAGCTCGTGCGACCAGCAAAGCTGCCGAGGGGCGCCGCCCCAGACAGCGCGTGGGCCTTCCTGGACGGCAAATTCGTGCCGATCCGCGAGGCGAAGATCTCGGTGATGACGCACGCCTTCAACTACGGGACGGGCGTCTTTGAGGGGATCCGTGCCTACTGGAACGCCGAGCAGGAGCAGCTCTACGGCCTGCACCTGCGCGAGCACTACTCACGGTTCCTGCGCTCGGGGAAGATCATGCGCATCCAGGTACCGCACACCGCCGACGAGCTGGTCGCGATCACCGTCGAGCTGCTGCGGAAGTGCGGCTACCGGGAGGACGCCTACGTCCGGCCCGTCGCATACAAGTCCACGCCGGTCATCGGCGTCCGCCTCCACAACCTCGAGGACGGACTCACCGTCTTCGCCGTGCCGTTCGGCAACTACATCGAGGTCGACAAGGGCATCGCCTGCCATGTGTCCTCGTGGCGCCGGGTCGACGACAACGCCATCCCCGCGCGGGCCAAGATCACGGGCTCGTACGTCAACGCCGCGCTCGCCAAGAGCGAAGCGGAGGAAGCCGGGTTCGCAGAGGCGATCGTCCTGACGCAGGACGGTCACGTCTCGGAGGGCAGCGCCGCGAACCTGTTCCTCGTGCGCGACGGCAAGCTCCTGACGCCGCCGGCCACGGACAACATCCTCGAAGGGATCGTGCGCAGCAGCGTCATGCGCATCGCGGCGGATATCGGCATTGACGTCGAAGTGCGCAGCATCGATCGGACCGAGCTGTACATCGCCGACGAGATGTTCATGTGCGGGACCGGAGTGCAGATCTCACCCGTCACGAGCGTCGACCGGCGTGACGTGGGTAATGGCGAGATCGGGCCGGTCACCAAGCGCATCTCGAAGATCTACTTCGACGCCGTCCGGGGCAAGGACGCGCACTACAAGGACTGGCTCACACCGATATACAAGGGCGGCTGATCTCGCCCATCACGTCACCGGTCAGCGCGTGGAGTCGCTCGCGAAGCTCCTGAAGTCGTTGCCTATCCGCACGACGATGTCGGGCCCGCCTGATCCGTCGGGGGCGGTCTCCATGGGAAGTCCGAGCTGCGTGCGAAGCTGCTCGGCCGTGTAGCGCTTGCTCGAGTTCCGCAGCACGACCGCGGAGCGCGCCGACGCGCCGTCGGTGACGGAGCTGACTCCGAACGCGCGCGCCTCGAGCCGGTCCGCCACGTCCCGGGCGACCCCGCTGCGCGCGCCGGTGTTCTGCACCTCGACGCGCGCCCCCTCCTGCCGCACCTTCGGGTCGTAGAAGAGGGAAGCTGCGAGATCGCGGACCTTGGCAACGTCCGGGATGAGGAAGAACCCGCCTTCGCTGTCGTACGTCAGCTCGCAGTGTGGGTAGTCGCCGCCGCACGGAAAGAGGACGTCGCTGTTGATGTCGGCGCTGTCGATCCCTGATGCGGTGCGCGCCAGCGGCAGCACGTTGGTCGGATCGAAGTCAGTCTCGATCGTCGTGCCGACGCCGTCCATGAGGGAGGGAAGCAAGCGCAGCGTCTGCGGCTGAGAGAGCTTCACGCGCAGCGCGCCGATCACGTCCTGCTGTCGCCGCGCGCGGCTGTAGTCGTTGCTGTCGTGGCGAGAGCGCGCGTACTTGAGCGCGGTGTCGCCGAACATAAGCTGCGGTCCGGGCATGATGTTCACGCGCTCGACGCCGTAATCGGCGGTCGGATACGCCTCATCGCGCACCGGACGCTTCACGTCGACGATCACACCGCCGACACCGTTGACGATCCGGTTGAACGCCTCGAAGTTCACGAGCGCATACGAGTGGATCTTGATCCCGAGCAGATCGCTCGTGAGCCTCCGTACGAGGTCAGGGCCGCCGAACGCGAAGGCGCCGTTGATCTTTCCCTGGAACGTCCCCGGCCTGTTGATGTAGACATCGCGAGGGATCGACAGCATCGCCGCGGTCTTGTTCAGGGGATCGAGCGATACGACGATCATCGTGTCGGTGTTCTGTGTCGTGCGGTCGCCATCGCGCGTGTCGATGCCGAGCACCAGCACGTTGAGTCGATCGTTCCCGGTCCACACCGGTGCCGGTTCCTGACCAACGGGCGTCGGGAGCGGCTGACGCGAGATGGGCGCGAACATCCTCGCGAAGAACGCCGCCCACGGCGCCGACTCCCGGTAGATCGTGCCGTAGGTGACCATGAGCGTCGTCGTGACGAGCAGGAGTACGGCGTAGTCGATGAGGTGACGTCCGCGCAGACGTTTCATGCGTCCCGCGAACGCATCGACGACGACGTAGACGTGATAGACAAGGGCGGTCGCGACCACGAGGAACGTCACGTACGTCGCGTTGCGCAGTACCCACGCGGTGAGCGGATCGGCGTTCACCACGAAGGCGCCGGCGAGCGCGAAGGCGAAGATCGGTAGCAGCAGCATCAACGCTGCCTTGACCCACCGGCTCTGATACGCCTGGCCGAGTCCAGGGAGAAGCCCTGAAAGGAGCGCAGCGAAGCCGGGAGACCCGAGAGATGGTCCCGCGGCAAGCATGAGGGGACGCGGCCGACTCCCCACATTCGACATTGAACACTTAGCGTACGAGACTCGCCAGCCGTGGAACGCCAGCCGCACATCAGCACGGCGACCCTGCGCGGCGCCAGAGCGGTGGGTGTCGTCTGCGCGACGGCGTTCTTCGCACCCGTCGTGCTTTCACTGGCCTTTCCGGACTGGTTCCTCTTCGCGCCGTACCACCGCACTTACGAGCGTCTGGTGGGGACGGTCCTCGGCTCGCTCGGGATCGGCCTGCTTCTGGCGCTGCGTGACCCCGCCCGGAACGCCGGCGTCTTCGCGGTCATCGGCCTCACGGCTGGGTCGCTCGGGGCCGCGACGATCTACTCAATGGTCTTCGACGGCGCCGCGCCGTCGCACTGGTTCACCACGGTCCCGCTGCTCGCCGCGGTCGCGGTCGCCCTCGTCGTCACCTACACGCGGCTGCGCCGCCCGCACCCCGTCGTCGTGCGGATCGTGGTCGCGGCAGTCGCGCTCCTTCCCATCGCGCTATACCTGCACGATGCCGCCTATAGAGCTTTCGTGAGGCCCTGATTGCCGCCGAT
>JBDUCG010000260.1:0-3196 GCA_040003565.1 Chloroflexota bacterium
GCCGCGAGGCCTGGCGGCAGGCAGACGCGGACGGGAATGCCGGACGGCGTCGTCACGATCTCGGTGAACTCGTACGGCCCCACGGTGAAGGCGACGAGGTAGGTGGAGATCTTCGGCGTCTGGCGGAAGGCGGTCCGCGTCCGCCGATCGTCCAGCTGCTCCTGCGACACGATGGGCATGTTCGCGATCGCGGCGTTCCCCGCCGGATGGATGAGCTCGACGGTGAAGCGCGCCTTGAATTCGGGCTCGTCGAAGCACGGGAAGGCTCGACGCGCGTCGGCGGCCTCGAACTGCGTTGCGGCGTAGCGCTCCTCGCCGCGCAGCGAGCGGTAGAGGCCGCGCAGCGACTCGCGGATGTCGCCGGCCCAGGAGACCTCGAGGACGTGCTCTCCCGCGGGGATCTCGCTTCCGAACCGGAGTGTCGCCGTCTGCGCCTCGGTGTCATAGATCGCTTTCTCCGCGGTCTGTCCGTCGAGAGTGGCCTTCTTGATGTCGAGCTCGAGAGCGTGGAGCACGATCTGTCGCGTCGGCCGCGAGGTCCGGAGCGCGACCCGCTCGTGACCGGTGGAGGTCCAGCGGTCGAACTCGAGCTCGAAACGCAGCTCATAGGTGCTCGGCTGGACGTCCTTGGACAGCCGGAAGTTACGTGCCTCGTCGCTCATCAAGCCTCCCCACAGCGGTGCCGAGCGAAAAGCGTAGCGCGCTGATACGGTTTTCACATGCCACCGCAGTTCATCTACACCATGTACGGCCTCAAGAAGATCGCGCCCGGGACGCAGCGGGAGATCCTCAAGGGGATCACCCTGGCGTTCTATCCGACGGCCAAGATCGGCGTCCTGGGCCCGAACGGCGCGGGCAAATCGACGCTGCTTCGCATCATGGCCGGCATCGACAAGGAATACATCGGTGACGCCCGCATCACGGACGGCTACCGCGCCGGCTTGCTCGCGCAGGAGCCACAGCTGGACGCCGCCAAGGACGTCAGGGGCAATGTCGAAGAAGGCGTCGCCGACCGCCGCGCCGTCCTGAAGCGGTACGAGGAGCTGTCGGGGAAGTTCGGCGAAGCGTTATCGGATGCCGAAATGGACCAGCTCAACGTGGACTTCCAGAAGGCACAGGACGAGATCGAGGCGAAGGGCCTCTGGGATCTCGACAGCCAGATCGACCACGCCATGGATGCCCTGCGGCTGCCGCCCGGCGAGCAGGACGTCACCACGCTGTCGGGTGGCGAGCGCCGTCGTGTCGCGCTGTGCCGTCTCCTCCTCGCGCACCCCGACCTGCTCCTCCTCGACGAGCCGACGAACCACCTGGATGCGGAATCCGTCGCCTGGCTCGAGCGGACGCTCACGGCGTACCAGGGGTGCGTCGTCGCGGTGACCCACGATCGCTACTTCCTGGACAACGCCGCGAGCTGGATCCTCGAGCTCGACAAGGGCGCGGGCATCCCGTACGAGGGCAACTACAGCTCGTGGCTCGATCAGAAGCGCAAGCGGCTCGCCGATGAAGAGAAGCAGGAGTCGGCTCGCCAGCGCACCCTCGCCCGCGAGCTCGAATGGGTGCAGGCCTCGCCGCGCGCGCGTCAGGCGAAGAGCAAGGCGCGCATCGAGTCGTACGAGCGGCTCCTCGCCGAATCGCCGGATGAGCGCGAGAAGGAGCTGGAGATCAGCATCCCGCCCGGCCCGCGGCTGGGCGACGTCGTCATCAACGCGACCAAGCTGCGCAAGGGCTATGGGGACCGCCTGCTGTTCGACGATCTCAACTTCTCGCTGCCGCGCGGTGGCATCGTCGGGATCATCGGACCGAACGGCGCCGGCAAGACGACGCTGTTCCGGCTCATCACCGGCGAGGAGAAGCCAGACGGCGGCGAGCTCGTCGTGGGCGAGACCGTGAAGCTCGGTTATGTGTCGCAGTCGCGCGACGCGCTCGACCCGAAGAAGAACGTATGGGAAGAGATCGCCGAGGGGCAGGAGACCATCCAGATCGGCGCGCGGTCGCGCAACGCGCGCGCTTACGTCGCGTCATTCAACTTCCGCGGGCCCGACCAGCAGAAGCGAGTCGGCGACCTCTCAGGCGGGGAGCGCAATCGCGTCCACCTCGCGAAGATGCTCAAGTCCGGAGCGAACGTGCTGCTGCTCGACGAGCCGTCGAACGATCTGGACGTCGACACGTTGCGCGCGCTCGAGGAGGCGATCCTCGACTTCGCGGGCTGCGTGGTCGTGATCAGCCACGACCGCTGGTTCCTCGACCGCGTCGCGACGCACCTGCTCGTCTTCGAAGGCGACAGCCGCGTGCGCTGGTTCGAAGGCAACTACCACTCCTACGAGGAGTTCATGCGGAAGGAGCACGGCGAGAACTGGCAGCCGCATCGCATCAGGTACCGGCCGCTCACGCGAGCATGATCCGCGGTATTCCGGCTGGAGTCTTCGCGCTGGCTCTGCTTTCATGCCAGACCGCCGTCGTGAGCCCAACGCCCAGCGCTGCGCCGAGCCATCCGCCCACCGCCTTGCTTACGGCTCCGCCGACTCCAACTGCGAGACCCTCGCCATCGTTGCCGCTCGCTCGCACTCTGAGCGAGGCCGATGCGCAGCAAGCGGTGGGCGCGGCGGTACGCGATCTCCTGGCGGCGCTGAAAAGTCGCGATAGCGCGGTCATGTCACGCGCGGCGCATCCGACCAAGGGAGTGCGCTTCACGACCTCGTCGTACGTCCGGCCGGCGGATGACGTCACGCTCACCGCTGCGCAGCTCTCGACCGCGTTCGCCGATCCGACGCTGCGCCGGTGGGGGACGACCGACGGCAGGGGTGACCCGATCGTGCTGACGTTCGCGCAGTACACCGGCAGGTACATCTATGCCCGCGACTTCGCCGCTTCGTCGCAAACGGCGTACAACCGGACCATCGGCCAGGGCAACACCCCGGACAACACCGCCGCCATCTACCCCGACGCGATCCTCTTCGAAGCGTTCGATCCGGGGCCGGATCCGAGGATGACCGACACGCAGTGGCAGTGCCTTCGTCTGCTGTTCGAACGAGAGCAGGGCCGCTGGTATCTGGTCGCCGTCGTCCACGGAGAGTGGACGATCTAGCCGGAACGCCCTAGGCCGTGCGCGGCTCCGGCTTGTTGGGATCGATGCCGAGATCCGCGATCGCCTTCGCGACATCCTGTGGCGAGTACTGCTCGCACTGCGCCAGCGCGC
>JBDUCG010000261.1:0-3151 GCA_040003565.1 Chloroflexota bacterium
ATCGCGCTCTGCACCGCGCGCTTCATCGCGCGGCGGAAGCTGATGCGCTGCGCCAACTGGTGTGCGATGTTGTCGCCGACCAGCTGCGCGTCGAGCTCCGGACGCTTGATCTCTTCGACGTTGATCCCGACTTCCTTGCCCGTCAGCTGGGCGAGCTCGTCGCGGAGCTTGTCGACCTCAGCGCCCTTCTTCCCGATCACCACGCCGGGGCGGCCCGTGTGCACGGTCACGACGACCTTGCCGGGCTTCCGCTCGATGTGAATGTCGGCGATCGCCGCGTGGCCCAAGCGCGCCTTGAGATACTTGCGCAGGAGCTCGTCTTCTTTGAGGAGCGCCGGGAAATCGCGATTCGCGTACCAGCGCGAGCGGTGCTCACGCGTGATGCCGAGCCGGAAGCCGACCGGATTTACTTTCTGACCCATTTACTTACCCTGCCTCTCGGCGACGATGATCTCGATGTGGCTGGTCCGCTTTTGGATGGGCGTCGCGCGCCCCATCGCCGCGGGTGTAAATCGCTTGAGCTTCGGCCCTTCGTTCACGATCGCGAGCTTGACGAAGAGGCGATCGGTGTCGATCGCATCGCCCGACGTGCGCGCCTGGTACTCCGCGTTCGCCACGGCCGACTTGAGCGTCTTCTCGATCTGCTTCGCCGCGTGCTTCTTCGAGAACATGAGCAGCGCGAGCGCCTCGTTCACATCCTTGCCGCGGATCTGGTCGATCACGAGGCGCATCTTGTACGGCGACTGTCGCGCCGTCCGCTGAATGGCGCGCGTCTCCTTCGGCGCGCCGGCCTTGGCCGGCTTGCCCGTCGTCGTCGCCATGCTACTTCCCTCCTCGAGCGCCCGGCGACGGCGGCGGAGCCGCCGAGGCCTTCTTGTCAACGGCCTTCTGTCCCGTATGGCCACGGAAAAGGCGCGTCGGCGAGAACTCGCCGAGCTTATGCCCCACCATGTTCTCGGAGATGTAGACCGGAATGAACTTGTTGCCGTTGTGCACGGCGAAGGTGTGCCCGACGAACTCGGGCGTGATCGTGCTCGCGCGCGACCACGTCTTCATCACCTTCTTCTCGTTCCGCTGGTTCATCGAGCGCACCTTCTTGTGCAGCGACTCGAGTACGTACGGACCCTTCTTGACGCTACGTGCCATATCGAGATCTACCTGTCGGTGTTCGGTGTCCGGTGTTCGGCGTTCGGCGATTGGCGGTGTTCGATCACCGAACACCGATCACCGAGCACCGCGCTACTGGGTGGCTTTGCCGCGCTTCCGTCCCCGCACGATCAACCGCTGCGAGGACTTCTTCTTGTTGCGCGTCTTCACGCCTTCCTTCTTGCCCCACGGGCTCACGACGTTGCGTCCGCCGCGCGTGCGGCCGCCGTGCGGGTGGTCGACGGGGTTCATCACCTCGCCGCGCACTTTGGGACGGCGCCCCATCCAGCGCGTCTTCCCGGCCTTGCCCCACGATTGCAGCTCGTGCTCCGAGTTGCCGACCTCGCCGATCGTCGCCAAGCAGTTGCCGTGCACCAAGCGCACTTCGGTCGAGCCCATCTTCAGCGTCACGTACTCGCCCTCCTTCGCCACCACCTGCGCCGATGCGCCGGCCGAGCGTGCCATCTGTCCGCCCTTGGCGATCTTGAGCTCGATGTTGTGCACCGCCGTGCCGAGCGGAATCTCGCGCAGCGGAAGGCAGTTGCCGTTCCGGATGTCCGAGCCCGGCCCGGACACGATCGTGTCGCCGACCGCGATCCCCTTGGCGTGCAGCACGTAGCGTTTCTCGCCGTCCGAGTACTCGACCAGCGCGATGCGCGCCGAGCGGTTCGGATCGTACTCGATCTCGCGCACGACGGCCGGGATGCCGAAGCGGTCGCGCTTGAAGTCGATGATGCGGTACTTCCGCTTGTGCCCACCGCCACGGCGGCGCATCGAGATGTGGCCGTGGTTGTCGCGCCCGCCGCTTTTCGTCAGCGGTTCGGTCAGCGACTTCTCGGGCGTCGTGCGCGTGATTTCGGCGAAGTCCGACACCGAGCGGAAGCGCGTGCCCTTGGTCACGGGCTTGAATTGACGGATCGGCATGCTCTTAACCCTCGAAGATCTCGATCGTGTCTCCGTCGCGGAGCTTCACGATCGCCTTTTTCCAATGCGCGCGGCGGCCGACGTTCTTCCCCATGCGCTTGGTCTTGCCGCGCTGGTTCGACGTCCACACGCCGGTAACCTTCACGGCGAAGAGCTGCTCGACCGCCGTCCGGATCTGCGTCTTGGTCGCGTCCGGATGGACGCGAAACGTGTATTCACCGAGATCCTGATATGCCGCCGAGCTCTGCTCGGTGACGATCGGCTCGATGATGGTCTGATGCACGGTTGGCATCGTTTATTTCCCCTTCTTCTTGGGCGCCGTCTTCTTGGCCGCCGCGGTCTTCTTCGGCGCGCTCTTCGCTTTGGCCTTCTTGGCCGGCGACTTGGTGGCCGTCTTGACGGCCTTCTTCGCCGCCGACTTCGTCACCTTGCGCGCGTTCTTGGCTTCACCCTTCTCGCGGCTCGCCTGCTTCGCGGCCGCCTTCTTGGCGCTCTCGCCCGGCGCCGGTGCCGACTCGGCCACCGGCTCGAGCGTCTGACCGATCGCCGGCGCCTCGATCACGACCGCGTCCGACCAGAGGATGTGGTACGTGCTCACGTCCGCGTAGGGCATCACGTGCACCGTCGGGAGATTGCGCGCCGACAGGTGGACGTTCGTCTTCGCGCCATCGGTGAGAATCAGCACCTTGCGGTCCTCGAGACCCAGGCGCGCGACGAGCGCGACAATGCGCGACGTCTTCGGCGCGTCGAACTCGAACCGGTCCACGATCATCACCGCGTTCTCGGCGTGGCGTGCGTTGAGCGCGCTCTTGCGCGCGAGCGCGCGCACCTGGCGCGGAACGTACTCCGCGTAGCTACGCGGAATCGGACCGAACACCGTGCCGCCGCCGACCCACTGTGGCGCCCGAATCGAGCCCTGCCGGGCCCGGCCCGTGCCCTTCTGCTTCCACGGCTTCTGGTTGCCGCCGATGACGTACTTCCGAATTTTCGTCTTGGCGTTGCCCTGGCGCTGGTTCGCCAGGAACGCCTTCACCGCCTGATGCATCACGGGCATGTTCACCGTGCCGTCGAACAGCTCGGC
>JBDUCG010000041.1:0-10573 GCA_040003565.1 Chloroflexota bacterium
TGCTCGAGATCGGCATGGTCGGCGTGTTCGTGTCGCTCGACCTCTTCCTCTTCTATGTGATGTTCGAGCTGATGCTCGTGCCGATGTATCTGATCATCGGCATCTGGGGTGGGCCGCGGCGCATCTACTCGACGCTGAAGTTCGTGATCTTCACGCTGGCCGGCTCGCTGCTCATGCTCGTGGGCATCGTCGCGGTGTATCTCGCGTCCGGCGACGAAGGTTCGCGCACGCTCTCGCTTCCCGATCTTCTGGCGTCGCGCGGCCGCTTTTCCGCGGACTTCCAGTTCTGGGTGTTCCTCGCGTTCGGTCTCGCGTTCGCCATCAAGCTGCCGATGGTCCCGTTCCACACCTGGCTTCCCGACGCCCATGTCGAGGCGCCGACCGCGGGCTCGATCATCCTCGCCGGGGTCCTGCTCAAGGCCGGCGGTTACGGCTTCCTGCGCTTCGCGCTTCCGCTCTTTCCCGTGGGAACGCAGCTCTGGCTTCCGGTGATCATCGTGCTCTCGGTCGTCGCGATCCTGTACGGCGCCGCCGTATCCACGGTGCAGAAGGATCTGAAGAAGCTCGTCGCGTACTCATCGGTCGCGCACATGGGCTTCGTGACGCTCGGCATCTTCGTGCTGAACGCGCAGGGTGCCGTCGGCGCGGTGCTGCAGATGTTGAATCACGGCTTCGTGACCGGCGCGCTCTTCCTGTTCGTCGGCATCCAATACGAGAAGACACACCGGCGTCTGATCGCCGACCTCGGTGGTCTCGCGAACCGCTGGCCGCTGTACACGACGTTCTTCGGGATCTTTGTCCTCGCGTCGATCGGGCTGCCAGGGCTCAACGGGTTCGTCGGTGAGTTCCTGGTGCTGCTCGGCACATTCAAGTTCAGCGGCGTCCCGCTCGGCGGGCTCTTCTGGGGTCCCGTCGCGGCGCTCGGGGTGATCCTCGCCGCGGTCTACATGCTCTGGATGTTCCAGCGCGTGATGTACGGGCCGGTACGTGAGGCCTATCGCAATCTGCCCGACCTCTCGCCGATCGAGGTCGTCTGCGCGGTGCCGCTGTTGGTCCTGACCATCGTCCTCGGCGTCGCGCCGCAGGCGGCGATCGCGATCATCGAGCCGTCGCTCCAGCAGGTGCTGCGGCTCGCGACCGATCCCGGCTTCCAGGTCGCCTTCAAGTGAGCACGTTCATCGACGCCGTGGTGCCCATCCTGCCCGAGGTAGTCGTGACGATCACCGCGTGCGTGGTGCTCATCGCGGACGGCCTGCTGCCGCGCTCGCAGGCGCGCATGGCGCTGCCGGCCCTGACCGTCGTCGGCCTCGTGCTCGCGTTCCTCAGCGGACCGCTGGCGCCGCCGTCGGGCCAGTACTTCGGCGGGTACGTCCAGGTCGACACGTTCACGACGTTCTTCCGCGCGGTGTTCATCGTGCTCGCCGCGCTCGCGACGCTCGTCGCCCCGTCATATCTCGAGCGGCGCGGCATCCCGCCGGGCGAGTACTACGCGACGCTCTGCTTCTCGACGGTCGGCGCGATGACCATCGCCCTCTCGACCGACCTCATCACGCTCTTCGTCGGTCTCGAGCTCATGACCATCCCGATCTACGTGCTCGCCGGCATGCAGCGGCGGGACCGCTTCGCGAACGAGGCGGCGCTGAAATACTTCCTGCTCGGCGCCTTCAGCTCGGCCTTGCTCGTGTACGGCTTCGCGTGGCTGTACGGCGTCACCGGTTCGACGCGCTATCTCGACGTCGCGACCGAGCTGCAGCGCATCGGCCTCGCGAACGGACCCACCATCGTCGCCCTGTCGCTTGTCACCGTCGGGCTCGGGTTCAAGGCCGCGGTCGTGCCGTTCCACCAGTGGACGCCCGACGCGTACGACGGGGCGCCGACGCCGGCGACCGCCTTCATGTCGGTGGCTCCGAAGGCCGCGGCGTTCGCGGCGATCCTGCGCGTGATGTTCATCGGACTCGCGCCACTGGCCGTCGACTGGAGCGCCGTGTTCGCGGTGCTTGCCGCGGTGACGATGACCGGCGGGAACATCGTCGCACTGGCGCAGACGAATACGAAGCGGATGCTCGCGTATTCGAGCATCGCGCACACCGGCTACATCCTCGCCGCGGTCGCGGCCTCCGCCGCGGGCCCATCGGCCACGGCGGCCGTCCTGTTCTATGTCTTCGCCTACGGCGTGATGAACCTCGGCGCGTTCGCGTGTCTGCTGTACTTCGACACCCAGGGCTCGCGCGGCGCGACGCTCGACGAGCTCAACGGTTTCGCGCGGCGGCAGCCGCTCGGCGCGTTCGCGTTCGCGATCTTCCTGTTCTCGCTGACCGGCATCCCGCCGACAGTGGGCTTCGTCGCGAAGTTCCTCGTCATCCAGCCCGTGCTCGACGCGGGTTACGCCTGGCTGGCGGTGTTCATCGCGCTGAACGCTGTGCTCGCGGCCTTCTACTACCTGCGCGTCGTCGTGCACATCTACATGTACGACCCGGAGACCGGCGCGCCGATGGTCCTGAACACCCGACTGCTGTCCGCCGCTGTCGGGATCTCCGCCTTCGCCACCGTCGTGTTCGGCGTGCTGCCCAACTCCTTATATGCATGGGCGCTGCAGGCCGCGAGTCCCCTGCTGCAGTAGCGAGGGCCTTAGCTCTTCGCGGCGGGCACCGATGGCAGGAGGCGCTCACCCAGCAGTCCACCGAGAGCGCCGATCACCAGCGCCGCCCCGAGCGGGATGAGCAGCTCGGGCAATCCCAGGACGAGGAGCTCGCCGAACGAAGCGATGGGCGGGCTGTTCGGACGAAAGGCCTGGTGCAGCTGCGTGGCGATGATGCTGCCGATGAAGAGCGAGAACAGCAGCGCCACGGGCGCGGCGATCGCGCCGAGGCGACCCGCGATGACGCCGGCGCAAAAGAGGATCGCGGCGGGCACGCCGAGGAGGATTACTGGCGGCACTGGAAGCGGCTCGGTCAGGCCCCACCAGAACGCGAGCCCCACCGAGGTCGCGGTCACGGCGGCGAAGAGGCGCGTCCGCATCAGATGCGCGCCGTCGCGCGGCGTCGCAGCCACCCGCCGGCGGCACCTGCGAACGCGCCACCCACGGCGTACGGGAGCACCGCGATGAGCAGGCGCGCCTCCCATCCCAGCAGATCGACGCCGCTCGCACCGAGTCCGGCGCCCTGGCCCCAGAGCGAATACACGCCGTAGATCAGCGCGCCGCCCACGACGGAGAGTCCGCCGGCGAGCGCGGAGCGCCGCATCGCGAACCAGCCGGCACCGAACGCCGAGAAGAGCAGGTAGCCGATCGCGGCGATCGCGGCGACGCCGATCCAGTTCGGCACGGCCAGGAACGCGGCGAGGTCAGCGATCGCCGCACTGGTCACCGCGAGCCAGAACCGCAGCGGGTTAGTGGACGATCGCGAGCGCGTGATCCGCTCGGTTCAGCGGCTCGGCGCGGCCGTCGTCGCCGAGGATCGCGATGTCTTCGATACGCACGCCGAAACGACCGGGGATGTAGATGCCCGGCTCGATCGAGAACGCCATGCCAGGCTCGAGCCGTTCGTCGTTACCGCGCACGAGATAGGGATGCTCGTGGCCGTCGAGCCCGATGCCGTGTCCGGTGCGGTGGATGAAGCGCTCGCCGTAGCCGGCCTCGTCGATCACGCGCCGCGATGCCGCATCGACGGACGCCGCGGTCGCGCCGGCGGTCGCGGCCGCATACCCCGCCTCCTGGGATCGCCGCACGATGTCGTGCACGCGACGGACCTCATCGTCCACGTCGGGTCCGACGTGGACGGTGCGCGTGATGTCGGAGCAGTACCACTCGCGTGTCCCGCCGAAGTCGAGCACGACGGTGTCGCCGCGCGCGATGCGCCGCTCGCCGGTCTCATGGTGTGGTGAGGCGCCGTTCGGTCCGGACGCGACGATCGTGAACGTGACCTCGTCGTGTCCCTCTTCGCGCAGGAGCGTGGCGAGCTCGGCGCCGACCTCGCGCTCGGATCTCCCCGCGAACTCGCGTTGCAGCACGCGCGGGAACGCGCGATCCGCCGCGGCCGAGACCGCCCGCAACGCGTCGCGCTCATGCGTGTCCTTGCGCATCCGCAGCTCGCGCGTGACGACGGACGCGACCTGGAAGCCGCGACCGCCGAGCGCGGCCTGGAGGTGCAGGACGAACAGCGACCACATCTGATCCGCGACCGCGACGCCCCCCTCCGCTGTCACGAGCTCAGCCACGACGGCATACGGGTCGTCCGTCTCCCCCCACGTGCGCTGCTCGAGATCGGGGGAGGCGGCCCTCGCTCGCGGCGACTCGAGCTCGGGAACGACGAGCGTCGCGCGGCCCTCCGCGCTCACGACCAGGCAGGTGAGGCGCTCGCTCGCGAATACGCGGTAGCCGGCAAGGTAGGCGAGGTCCGAGCCGGGAGAAAGCAGGAGCGCGGACAGCCCGCGCGCGCGCAGCGCGCGGCTCGCATGCTCGCGGCGGGTCGTATACGTACGGCTATTGGCGGGCATCTAGTGTGCTTGGAGTATGCCCGTGAGCCGCTGGACACCCGCCGCGACAGTCCTGGCGCTCACGCTCGGCCTCGTCCTTCTCATCGGTGTGCGGCCCGCGAAGACCGCGCCGATCCTGCCCGCGGCGGTGGCCACGGTGACGACAGCGCCGCTGCCAAGCCCGAGCGCCAGTGCGAATGCCACGGTGCGCCCGACGGCGACGGCCACGCCGGCGATCGCGCCGGGGTACCGCATCAGGGTCCCGCGCCTCGCGATCGATCTGCCGATCGAGGAGGGTGACATCGAGCGTGACGCCGTGCGCCAGCAGACGCCGGAGAACTTTGCCCTCCACCTGCCCGGTAGCGCGTTGCCCGGCGATGCGAGCAACACGTATCTCTACGCTCACGCGCGCCGCGGCATGTTCCTCACGCTGTGGGGCGCCCGCGAGGGCGATGAGGTCGTCATCGTCACGCCTGACGCTCGTGAGCTGCGCTACGTCGTCAGCGAAGTGCATCCGCGCGTCGACCCGAGCGACGTGTCGTGGGCCGCGCGAACGAGCACCGAGCGCCTCACGCTGCAGACGTCCACCGGTCCGAATTCGGGAGACCCGCGCTTCGTCGTCGTCGCACTACCGGTCTGAACCACTTCGCAGCGCGAGATAACGCGCCAGGCGAGCAAGCGCTCGTCCCGCACGAGATGTCGCTCGGGTAACGGTCTGTCAACGACAGGGACACAGGCTGGAATCAGTCGTGCATAGACGCCGCCCCAGTGGGGCGGCAGGTGAGAGTCCAGATCTGTCTCGGCTGTTCGCAGCCGTTTGCCGCGCGACAAGTTGTCGACGGCAAGCTTCGCTCGCTCTACGGCCGCCGCTTCTGCCTGGACTGCGCTCCCTACGGCGGGCGCCGCGTCAGCAGGGTGCCCTCGCCGACCCTCGCGCCGCGGCCGCGCGTAGTCACCGGACGCGACGAATGGTTCTTCGCGCCGCTGAACGCGCTGATCAAGCTCTTCTCCCCGCAGCGTGCACCGCTCATCGCGCGCACCGGCGTCGCTGTCTTCGGTCTTTCGCTGCTCCTTCCCGCACTCTTTTCCGGGATGGTCGCGCGCCCGAGCCCGCAGCTCTTCGCCGCGGCCGCGACGGAGCTGCAGGTCACGACCACCTACGAGCCGCCACGGCTACCAGAACCGGTAGCACGGTCCCGCATCGTCGCTCCCACTCCCGAGCCGACGCCCGAGCCGACGATTCCGCCGGCGCCGGCACGCGTGGCGGCCGTGCCGATCGAGATCACCGCGGTCCCCGCCTCAGCCACGGGGAGTGTGGTGACGGTCTCGTGGTACGGGCCCGGGTTCTTCGAGAACCGGCTGCCGTGCTGGCCATGGCTGGCGGCGAACGGCCTTCCGATCCAGTTCCTGCCGGACACCTGGGGCGTCGCTCACAAGTCGCTGCCGTGCGGGACGATGGTCACCCTCACGCACGGCGCGAACACGGTCACCGTGCCCGTCGTCGACCGCGGGCCCTACATCGCCGGGCGTGAGTTCGATCTTTCCCCGCGGGTGAAGGCAGCCCTCGGCTGCACCGATCTCTGCACGGTAGTGATGCAGATCCGCTGATCACCGTCCGCTTGGCGTGCGGTCCGCTCAGCGTGTGCGCATGCGCCTAGTGGGTCGGTCGGAGTGCAGCCGTACGAGCGATGGCATGGGACTTGCAGCCTGCCTCGCTACTCGGCGGGGGAGACACAGTGCCCCCGAAAGGCATTGAAGGGAGACTCGGATGACGCGCAACAAGGGCGCCATGACAGTCGCGGAGGCCGGCCGGCGAGGCGGAGCGACCACAGCCCAGCGCCACGGTCCGGAGTTCTACGAGCAGATCGGCAAGAAGGGTGGCCGCACGACCGCGGCGCGTCACGGGTCCGACTTCTACGAGCAGATCGGGAAGCAGGGCGGACAGAAGGTCAAGGAGCTCTACGGTCCACGCTTCTACGGTCGCATCGGAAAGATCGGCGGCGACGCCGTCTCGGAAAAGTACGGGCACGAGCACTTCGAAGAGATCGGCAAGAAGGGCGGACAGAAGGTCGCTGAGTTGATCGCTCGCGGACGGCAGGCGGGCTAGCAAGCACCAACACAAACTGAGTCCGCGTTGAAATGAACGCCTCTACTTCGGAACGGTTCCCACCGTTGACACGGCGGTTGCGAATCGTATCGTCGCAAACTGTACGCGAGCGTGACGAAAAGTCGCTCTCGTGTACCGAGATGCGGACGGCACGAAGCCGCATCCGAGCGAGGGAGAAGAAGGCGTTGGACGGCGGCACGGTCAACTCGGACACACCACTGGTGGCGGTCGAGTGGGAAGACATCACGGCCTATTCACGGACCGCGATCCCCGAAGACTTTGAGCCGTACCGGCTGCGCAAGCTGACCTGCGGGATGCTCTGGAAGGACACGACCGAGTACGTCGTGATCGTCGGCGATTACGACATCACCAACGAGGGTAAGGACTACCGCCACAACGACTTCCACATCATCCCTCGCGGCGTCATCCGCAAGCTGACCTACCTGACCGACGCGGGCTCCCTGGTCTCCCTTCAGATCGAGTCCGCCTAGCCGCGGCGTCAACGCGAGCGCGACCTCCTCGCCGTAAGTTCGTCGGCCCCGCCCGGCAGTGCCGGCCGGGGCCGTGCCCTATTTAACGGAACGCAAAGCGCGGTCCGCGGGTAATGGGAACAGGAAACGCCCTGGCACCGTTCTTGGGGTGTTTCCGTGGAGGACTGTTGTGGCTGTCCGCGCTGAGCTTTATTGCTATTTCTGCGGCCATGGACTCGGTGAAGTCCTGGTGCCGACGACTGCCCGGCGTCCGTCGCTCGAGGAGCTGCGCACCGCCTACGGCTCGGGTGGCCGTGAGGCCCCGGTCTGGGACGAGTCCGATCAGCCGCTCTGCCCGCGTTGCGGGGGGCAGCTCTTCCTCGAGCGTTTCGAGCACGAGGTGGTCCGTACGCACGAGCGGCGCGCGCTGAAGCGGGCGAGCTGACCTAGCAGCACACGGCGCAAGCCGCGGCCGCTCGTTCCTGCGTGGATGTCCGCGCTCTTGCCGCGCTCGCCGTCGGCGCGCTCGTCGGATGGTCGCTATCGCGCCGCGTTCTTCTGCGGCGCTCGCGCGTCGACGTCGCGCTGACCGATCGCCAGATCGAGATCCTCTGGCTCGTCGCGCGCGGCCTCACGACGAAGGAGATCGCTCGTCACGAGGGCATCAGTCCCCACTCGGTGAGCACGCACATCCGCCGCGCGTGCCGCACGCTCGGTGTGCCGACGCGCGCCGCCGCCGCAGCGATCGTCTGGCGCGGCACCGATCAGCTCGCGGTGCCCTCGAGGCCGAGGCGATCCGCGATGCCGCTGAGCGCGGCGATCACTTCGTTCGTGAGCTCCTCGAACGGGATCGCAAGGTCGTCCGCGCCCTTCAGCATCATCTCGCGGCTGATCGCTCGCGCGAAGGCTTTGTCCTTCATCTTCTTGCGCACCGAGCCTGCGTCTACTTCGCGCACCGCCTTCGATGGCCGGACCAGCGCGACCGCGGTGACGAATCCGCAGAGCTCGTCCACCGCGTAGAGAGTCTTCTCCATCGGCGTCACGCGCGGGATACCGGTGTGATCGCCGTGCGACTGGATCGCGTGAACGATGTTCCCCGGCACGCCGGCCTGTTCGAGGATCGGCTTGCCGTTCTGCGGATGTCCGCCCGGATCGCGCTCGTAATCGAAGTCGTGGAGCAGGCCGGTCACGGCCCAGGTCTCCTCGTTCTCGCCGAGCTTGCGCGCGAAGTGGCGCATCGCGGCCTCGACCGCGAGGCCATGCTTGCGCAGGCTCTCACCAGTGGTGTGTTCGCAGAGCAGGGCCCAGGCTTCATCGCGGGTCACAAGCGCACCTCCCCGGTCCTAGAGGTTAGCGATGCTAGGCTCGCTCGCGAGTGACCGGTTGCGGGTGCCTGCTCCTCATCGCGGCGCTCGTCGGACTTCTCGTCTTCATGGTCTTCGGCTCGACCGATCCGGGCGAGCCCGTCGAGACGGCGGTCGCGTTGTTGCTCCTCCTCTGGTCAGCTCAGAGGGCTCCGCTCGTGCCACGCCGTCGCGCGCTCGTACGCGCGCGCGACGCGTAAGAGCAGCCGCTCGCGCCACGGTCCCGAGGCGAGCTGGAGCCCGATCGGCAGACCGGACTGCGTGAAGCCGCACGGGATGGACACGGCCGGCAGGCCGGTGAGATTGAAGGGGAGCGTGTTCGCGGTGAGACGCTGCGCCGCCGCGACCGCGTCCTGCCCATCACGCGGTGGTGCGGCGATCACGGTGGTGGGCGAGAGGATGATGTCCTGCTCGCGCACGACCCCCGTCCACTCGCGCCGCAGCTCGTCCCGATCGCGCCGCGCCTGCGCGTAGTCCATGCCGGTGAAGGTCTGGCCTGTGCGCAGGCGCGTGAGGACGTCGGCGCCGATATCCGCGGCGCGCTCGCGCAAATGCTCGCGGTGGTACGCCGCCGCGTCGGTCAGGAGGATCGCGCGCTGCGCCGCGAGCAGATCCACGCGCGGCAGCGCCATCTCGGTCACGGTCGCGCCGAGCGATGCGAGCACGCGCGCGGCCTCGCGGACCGCCGCGTCGACCTCCGGGTCGATGTCGTCGAAGAAGTAGTTCGCTGGAACGACGACGCGCACGCCGGTCGCGCCGTCCTCGAGCCCTGCGGCGTAGTCCTCGGTCGGGACATCGACGGACGACGGATCGAGCGGGTCGTAGCCAGCGGTGGCGTTCAGCGCGAGCGCGAGATCACCGACGGTGCGCGCGAGCGGCCCGGAGTGGTCGAGCGTCCACGCGAGCGGGATCACGCCGCGCAGGCTGACGCGGCCGTACGTCGGCTTGAGTCCCGCGACGCCGCAGAGCGAGGCGGGGATGCGGATGGAGCCACCGGTGTCGCTGCCGGGCGAGAAGTAGCAGAAGCCGGACGCGACCGCGATGGCGCTGCCGCCGCTCGACCCGCCGGGGATGCGCGTCGTGTCCCAGGGATTGCAGGCCGGGCCGAAGTGTGGGTTCTGGTTCGTGACTCCGAGCGCCCACTCGTGAAGGTTGAGCTTGCCGAGGAACACCGCGCCCGCGGCCCGCAGCTTCTCGACGACGGCGGAGTCTTGTTCGGGTACGCGTTCCGCGAAGATGCGCGATCCACCCGTCGTCCGCACGCCGGCGGTGTCGTACAGATCCTTGAGCGCGACGGGAATTCCGTGCAGCGCGCCGCGATCGACACCGTTCGCGAGATCCGCGTCGGCCCGCTTGGCTTCGGCGAGCGCGCTCTCGGCGGTGAGCGTGATGAACGCGCCGAGGTCGCGGTCGTGGCGTGCGATCCGATCGAGGCACGCGCGGACGAGATCGACCGACGAGGCTCGCCGTGAATGGATCAGCGCGGCCGCGGCCTGCAGAGGGAGTAGCGCGACCTCGCTCACGGCGCGAATGGTATGAGCGCCGCCGCCGTATCGTGCGTCTCATGGACGATCGCTCGTTCGTGCGCTTCGGCGGCCTCGCCGGCATCCTGCTCGCGCTCACGTCGTGGGCCGCGGTGCTGGCGTACGCGACGCTCGCGCAGCCCAGTGCCGACCTGCAACCGGGCGACGTGGCCAAGCTGCTGCTCGGCCACCAGGTCTTCCAGCTCCTCTACGCGCTCGTCGCGTTCTGGGCGCTCTTCGCCATCGTCGCTGTCTACTACCGCGTGCGCCCCGTTGGTGAGGCGTGGGCGTTCTTCGCCACGCTGGTGGGTGTCGCCGCCTCAGTTGGAACGATGGTCGCGGCGATGTATGAGATCGCGAACCTGCGGCAGGACCCCCCGCTCGCCGGCGCCTCCCCCGCGGACCCGCTCGGCGTGATGACCTTCGGGCTCACCGGCCTCTGGTTCCTGATCGCGAATCTCCTCTTGTGGCGGACGGCCACGCCGCGCCTCCTCGTGCTGCTCGGCTTCATCGCGGCGGCCGACCTCTTTGTGGGATTCGTCGCGCGGCTGTCCGAGAACGGCGGCGTCGTGTATCTCGCATCGCTCATCGCCGGCGCGATCGGCGGTCCGATCTACTGGCTCTGGCTCGGTCGAC